>JANWHV010000248.1 GCA_025450255.1 Chloroflexota bacterium
AACGTGCTCGGCGAGATCGGCAAGGGCCACAAGATTGCGTTCAACATCCTCAACGTCGGACGTCTCAAGCTGGGCGCTGGGGGCGCCTCCGGTGGGCGAAACGTGCTTGCCCTGGCCACGCCGTATTCGCGGGAGCGGCGCGCCTTTGGCAAGCCGATCGGCGACTTTGGCCTGATCCGCCAGAAGCTGGCCGCGATCGCGGCTGATGCCTATGCCGCTGAAAGTGTCGTGTACCGATCGGCCGGCCTGATGGAGGAGTCCGTGCATGCCAAGCCAAACAATCCGACCGCCGGCCTGGAGGAGTTCGCGATCGAGGCGTCGATCTGCAAGGTGTTCGGTAGTGAAGTGCTGGCCTTTGCCGTGGATGAGGGCGTGCAGATCTTCGGCGGTTATGGCTTCATGCAGGAATACCCTATCGAAGGCGCCTATCGCGACGCGCGCATTTCGCGCATTTTCGAGGGCACGAATGAGATAAATCGGCTGCTTATCAGCGGCACTCTCTTCCGTCGCTCCCTTGAGGGACGCGTACCGCTGATGGATGCGTACCCGGATATCGAGTCCCGAGTCGTGGAGGGTGTTCCGCCGCCAGTCACGGTCGAAGGCACGCTGCGGCCCGCCGCCGAGGCGCTCGAGCGGGCAAAGCACGCCTTGATCGTTGCCGCGATGAAAGGCGCCATGCCCCGCATGTCTCGTATGGAGGAAGAGCAAGAGTTCCTGGCGTCCGTGGCGGACGGCATGATCGCGGTATTCGCCGTGGACAGCGCAATTACACGCGCCGTGCAATCCGCCACCCTCGGGCATCGTGACGCGGATGGCCACAACCTCGCCGCGCGCCTCGCCGCGGACCGTCTACTGCCGCGCGTTCGTACCGCCGTCGAGCAGATCGTGTTGTCTACCCTCGAGGGTGACGAATTGACGGCTGACCTGGCGCTGCTGCATGGATACGCGCCGGGTTATCTGGTCAATGGCGTCGCCCTGGGGCGGGAGATGGCGGATCTGGTGACCTCCCGTGGCGGTTATCCGTTCCCGCTTGGACGCTAGCAATGCCTATCAGTTCAGTAGGAGTAATCGGTTCCGGCATCATGGGCGCCGGCATCGCCGCCCACCTCGCCAATGCCGGCATCCCATCACTCCTGCTCGACCTCGCCCAGGACAGCCCAGGTACCTCGCGTGACGCGCTTGCGCGTCAGGCAATCGATCGTGCCTTGAAATCCCGGCCCGCCGCGTTTTTCACGCCGCGAGGCGCGCGCCTGGTGACGCCGGGCGCCATAGAGGACGATTTGCACAAGCTTGCCCAGGTAGACTGGGTTGTCGAGGCGGTGGTCGAACGGCTGGACATTAAGCGTGACCTGTTCACACGGATCGCCGGCATTGTCGGTCCCGACACCATCGTGAGCTCAAACACGTCGGGCCTGCCCGCTGCATCCATGGTCGCCGGCCTCCCCGAGGACTTCCGTAGGCGTTTCTTGATCACCCACTTCTTTAACCCCGTGCGGTATATGAAGCTGCTTGAGATCGTGCCTGGGCCGGGCGCCGACCCTCGCGTTGTCGACGCGATGGCCCAGTTTGGTGGTGAGGTGCTGGGGAAGGGTGTGGTGATCGGAAAGGACACGCCAAACTTCATCGCCAACCGTATCGGGGTCTATGGCTTTATGGCGGTCATGCATCGCATGGTGGATGAAGGGTACACGGTCGATGAGGTCGACACGATTCTTGGACCAGCCCTTGGCCGGCCCAGGTCCGCCGTGTTCCGCACGGCGGATTTAGCGGGCCTGGACACCCTCTTGCACGTCGCCAATAATCTCCATGAGCACGCGCTCGAGGACGAGTGCGCCGCCGTCTTCGCCATCCCCACTGTCCTCCGCGGCATGGTCGAGCGCGGTTGGCTCGGCGAGAAGAGCGGCCAGGGCTTCTACAAACGCGTGAAGGTCGATGGCGAGACACGGATTCTCTCACTCGATCTCAAGAAAATGGACTACGTGCCGGCGGAACGACCGCACTTCAGCGCGCTTGACGCCGTCAAGGATATCTCCGACCCCAGTGAACGCTTGCGCGCGATCGTCGAAGGCGACGACCGGGCGGCTCGCTTCGCCTGGGAAGCGCTGTCGGACACGCTCGTCTACGCCGCGAATCGCATGAATCCTCTCCATCCAATCGCCGATCGGATCGAGTCAGTCGACGATGCCATGCGTTGGGGGTTTAACTGGGAGCTTGGCCCGTTCCAGACCTGGGACGCAGTCGGCGTCCAGCGGCTCGCCGATCGCCTGCGCGCTGAACACCGGACGGTGCCCGAGCTTGTCGAGCACGTTCTGGCGGACGGCGGTAGCTTCTACGGCGCCGATTCCGCCGCCCGACGAACCGTCTTCGTGCCCGCGACAGGGGTACATGATCCGTTGCCGCGCCCAGCGGGAACTCTAACCATCGCCGAAGCGGTTCGGATGCGCGGTGGGGCCGTACTCGCTGGGAATCGCGGCGCCACGCTCGTGGACCTTGGCGACGGCGTCGCGTGCCTGTCGCTCCACACCAAGCTCAACACTATCGATACCGACATCATCAAGATGATCGCCGGCGCGATCGGAGAGGTCGCCGGCCGGTACCAGGGCCTGGTCATCGGTACCGACGCGCCCGATTTCTCGGTCGGAGCAAATCTGGTCGTGCTGCTGATGGCCTCACGCATGAGGCAATGGAAGGATATCGATCGCCAGCTCAAGGCGCTGCAGGACGCCCATCAACAACTGAAATATAGTCCCATACCGGTGGTGGCGGCCGCGGCTGGGCGCGCGCTCGGCGGCGGCTGCGAGATCGTGATGCACGCGACCCACGTGCGCGCCCACGCCGAGTTATATTGTGGCCTGGTGGAAGTCGGCGCCGGGCTCGTCCCTGCCGGCGGTGGCTGCAAGGAATTGCTGCTGCGCCACGGCGCGGCCACGGCGAAGACGGGCCCGTTCGCGGCGGCACGCGCGGCATTCGAGACAATTGCCTTGGCAACGGTATCGACCAGCGCGGAGCAGGCCAGGGAATTGCGCTTCCTGCGGAAGGACGACCCGGTAACGCTCGATCGGGATCGGTTGCTACTGGATGCAAAGAACGACATCCTGGCCCTGCTTGCCGCGGGCTACGAGCCGCGGGCGCCCGTATCGCTGCGATTGCCAGGCGAAGGAGCCCGCCTCGTCCTCGAGCAGCAAATCGCGGGATTTTTGGCGGCCGGATCGATAACCGACCACGACGCCGTGGTGGCGAGCAAACTGGCGTACGTGCTCACCGGTGGGCCCGCCTCGCCAATCGTGCCCGTTACCGAGCAGCACGTGCTCGATCTGGAACGCGAGGCGTTTCTTAGCTTGTGCGGCATGGCCAGGACCCAGGCGCGAATGGGCGCGCTCCTGCAAACCGGCAAGCCGTTGCGGAATTAGCCGTCCCTCGGCTTTGCCAGGCCTCCCTCGTCAGCAGCCATTAATTGGTGAGTGGTGGCCGCGAGCCCAAACGCCTCCGGGAATACCGCGCGCCAGGACAGCAGTACTCGTACGGGGGATTGCTTCTTTTTCGAAGTGCGCTAGAGTGGCCGTATGCGCGACGATGGTCGATAAGCACCGTGCACTGTCTGGACGGGGAACTGTATGCAAACGGATAAGAGGCGGGATCAGACGGGATCCGATCCAGGTGGCGAGGCATCGCCGGAATACGCGATAGCCGCGGCAACTGGGTTGGCGGAATTATCGGCTGATCCGTATATGTTGCAGCGCGAGAACGAATCGCTGCGCGCTCAAGTGGAGGCGCTGCGGCATGAGCTCGCAGCCGCGCGCGCCTCGGCGCTAGCCAGCGAGGTCTCGGAACTCGGTCGGAGCCTGCTCTACTATGTTCTGGATGTTCTATGCGCGCTGTTGCACCCGCAGCGGGGTAACACCATTGTCGCGGATGTGAGTGACAACTCGATTCGCTCGGAAGCTATCGACACGCGGATCGTGGTGGGACCAATGCAAATGGTGCTCGAGCGGCCAGGGCTCGAGCGCGCGATTGGTGGCAACGCGTCGCGGCTCATGACGCGATACGAATCCGTGCTCTGGCTTCCGGTCATGCACGGAACCGACGTTGCCGTGGTGCTATGTCTGCGGCGCGGCCCGAATAACCCGTATTCCATCCACGAGCAGGAAATTGGCGAGTTGCTTGGCGCATTGATTATTAGCTCGCTGCAGACCGGGCGCCGGTTGTTTGAGCTGCACGAGGATCCCGAGGCCCTGCGCAGCCTTGCGCACGCGCTGGGGCCGTGCATCAGAGGTGGAGGCGGCCGCGTGGCAGCCCAGGCCCGTGATGCGGAACGGTTGGCGCGGAGCTTTGACCTGAACAAAAAGACGCGGGAAAGCATAAAAATGGGCGCGATCCTGCACGATATCGGCACGGTCGATCTCGCGGAGGATGTGCTGCACGCCAACGGCGCGCTCAGTAAGGGCGATTTCGACCAGGTTCAACAGCATCCGGCATTTGGCGCCGAGATCGTGCGGCAGTTACCCGGCATGGAGGACGTTATCTCGCTGGTCAGCCATCATCACGAACGCTGGGATGGGTACGGCTACCCGGACCGCTTGGTACGTACCGACATTCCGCTTGGATCGAGGATCATCGCGGTCGTCGATGCCTTTCACAACTTGATCAGCCCGCGCGCCTTCCAGACCCCGCGATCCGTCGACGACGCGCTGCAAATACTGGTGGACAATGCCGGCACTCAGTTTGACCCCGAGGTCGTGCAGGCATTCTTGAATCTGGTGCGCGAAGCCTGATCGCGCGCCCGTGCCCAACTGCCGCGCAAGCATTGACAGCGTAGGGAAAACGGCGCCCGTCTTGTCGGGCGCCCGCTGGATAGTGCATCTTAACCCCTGTGGAACTTGAGAGGCGCATTCGCGCGCGCACCGCCCATGTTTGCGTCATTGGCCTGGGCTACGTGGGACTGCCGCTGGCCGTCGAGTTTGCCGAAGCTGGATTCCGCGTTACTGGCGTCGACCTGGACATCGGCAAGGTAGACGCGCTGCGGGCAGGTCGAAGCTACATCCCCGATGTCACGACGAGCAGAATCGCCGCCCTGATCGCAGTGGGCAGGTTGGACGCGGTTGCCGAATACCAGGCGCAAGATCCTGCGCCAGACGCGGTTTTCATCTGCGTGCAAACGCCGTATACCGCGCTCAAGGTGCCGGACGTCAGCTATATCACGCGGGCGACGGAAACGATTGCCGCGGGTTTGCGGCCGGGCCAGCTCATCGTGCTGGAGAGTACGTCCTATCCTGGCACGACCGAGGAGCTTGTACTGCCAATCCTCGCCAGGGCCGGCGCCGCGCGGCACGAGCATGACTTCTTTCTGGCTTTCTCACCGCAGCGGATCGATCCTGGTCACGCGCATGGTGACATCGGCGCCATACCGAAGGTGGTGGGAGGCGCCGGGCCAATTGGACGGGACCTGGCGGCACTGCTGTTCGGCGCCATCGCCCCAGGTAAGGTCCACGTCGTCTCATCCGCGCGGGCCGCCGAGATGGCCAAGCTGCTCGAAAACACATTTCGCGGCGTGAATATCGCCCTGGTCAATGAGCTGGCCCTGCTGGCCGAGCGCATGGGCATTGACATCTGGGAGGTCATTCAAGCCGCTTCGACCAAACCATTCGGCTTCATGCCGTTTTACCCCGGGCCAGGCGTAGGCGGCCACCGTATTCCAATCAATCCGTTCTACCTGAGCTGGAAGGCGCGTGAGTTCGACTTCCATACCAGATTCGTGGAGCTAGCGGCCGAGATAAACGACAGCATGCCCTTCCACACGGCGGACCTGGTGCGCCGCGCCCTGGAAAGCCACGGCCTTGTGACGCGAAACGCCGCGATCTTGCTGGTGGGAGTCGCCTTCAAACGTGATGTGGATGACGCGCGTAACGCGCCCGCGCGCCGAGTCGCCGAACTGCTATTGGCGCGCGGCGCGCGCGTCAGCTATCACGATCCGCATGTAAAGACCCTTACCATTGACGGCAAGCTCTTTGGCGGGGGCGGAACCAATACGTTGTCCTCGGTTTGTTTGTCGCGAGAAACGCTTCAGGCAGCCGCCGCGGTGGTGATCTTGACACCCCACACGGCAATTGATTTTGATTTGTTGGTCCGTGAAGTCCGCGTGCTGGTCGACGCTACCGGCGCCACCCGTGGCTCAGGACGGAAAGACATCTGGCGCCTCGGCGCGCCGCCTCCAAACGCACCCCGCTAGCGAGGGGAGTACGTGCGTCCCGCGCTATCTGGCCGGACCGGCACGGGCAAGTTACGCTATCCCGTACGCATCTAGCACGAACGCAGCAAGGTCAAAAAATTGGACCGACAGGACGACCATACGGACTCGTCATTGGGCGTCGGAATCATCGACTCGCCCATCATGCGCGTCATCGCCACCGCCGGGCATATCGATCACGGCAAGTCATCACTGGTGAAGGCCCTTACCGGCGTGGATCCCGATCGATTGCCCGAGGAAAAAGCGCGCGGCATGACTATCGAGCTTGGCTTTGCCCGGCTTGATCTTGGCGCAGGCATTATGGCCGGGGTGATCGATGTACCGGGCCACGAGCGCTTTGTCCGCCATATGGTTGCAGGCGCCGGTGGCATAGACCTTGCGCTGTTGGCGATCGCCGCCGACGAGGCCCTGATGCCCCAGACATACGAGCATGTCGCCATTCTCGATCTGCTTGGCGTTCGACGCGGGGTCGTGGCGCTGACAAAGGCCGATCTGGTTGACGAGGAATGGCTCTCGCTTGTGATCGAGGAAGTGCGGACGGCGTTGAGCGGAACGAGCCTTGACGGCAGCCCGATTGTTCCGTGCAGCAGCGTTACCGGACTCGGTCTTGATACGCTGCGGGCCACGCTCGTCGAGGCATTGACGCGGATACCCGAGCGGCGCGATCGTGGCCGGCCGCGTCTTGCGGTCGACCGGGTCTTTACCAGTAGCGGGCACGGCACGATCGTAACTGGGACCCTGCTTGACGGACGTTTGACCGGCGGCCAGGAAGTTGAGATCGCGCCGTCGGGGCGGCGGGCCAGAATCAGGACGCTGCAATCGCACGGCGAACGATTAGAAACCGCCACGCCGGGGCGGCGCGTAGCGGTGAACCTCGCCGGCATCGCGGTCTCGGACATCGATCGCGGCATGGTGCTGTGTCTGCCGGGCGATATACCGGCCGTGCACCATATCGATCTTCGCGTCAGAACACTTCCCGCTGCCTGGATGCGCGATGGTGTCCGGCGAGAAGCGGAGGTTGTGTTAGCGCACAATACGTCGGTCACGCTTCATACGGGAGCAGTTGAGGCGGGGGGACGAATTCGGCTGCTCGACGCCGACACGCTGAAGCCAGACGAGCAGGGATGGGCGCAGATCAAGCTGGAATCGCCCATTGCCGCGCTCCGTGGCGATCGCTGTGTCTTGCGCATACCGAGTCCCGCGCGCACCGTGGCGGGGGGCGTAATCGTGGCAGTGAACCCCCGCCGTCACCGGCGATTCTCGCGGCCGGTGCTGGATCGGCTGGAACGCATGGCGGTTTCCACGCCGGAAGAGCGTGTGCTTGACGCCGTGGCAACCGAGCCGCTGACCGCGTCCGATCTTGTCGCGCGCGTCGACGTGCCGCGTGCCGCCATTGAGGCCGCGATCGATACGCTCCGCGGCGCGGGGCTGATAGTGCCGTTGGCCGGCGAGAAATCTAGCGGCTCACTACCTGAACGGCCGGCGGAGCTTGCCTCGGCGCCCGATTGGTCGGCGTACTGGGCAACGCCTGCCTGGCTGAACCAGGCTCTCGATCGGGCGCTGCGAACGCTCAGCGCGTATCATCATAGATTCCCCTTGCGTCGCGGCATGCCCAGCGAGGCATTGCGCGCCGCGTTGAGTGTCCCACGCCGTCCCTGGGCGGATCTGGTCCGGGCCTGGCGGGCATCGGGGCGACTCGGCGAAAGCGGCGGCATCGTGAGTGTTGCCGGCCATGTTGTTCGGCTTGGCGATGATCAACGTAGGGCCGCGGAAAATTGGCTGCGACAACTGGACGCATCGCCATTCTCTCCACCGTCCGGTCATGAGCTCGCGCCAATCGACGGCGAGATCCTGCAGGCAATGATCGCCACGGGCGATCCGGTTTGCCTCGCCGAAGGGCTGTATGTGCGAGCGAGCGTTTTCGCCGCCATGCGCGACGAGGCGCTGCGCACTATCGACGGCGAGGGAGACGTGGACGTTGCCCGTCTGCGGGACTCGTTCCAATCGAGCAGACGCATAGCCCTAGCTCTGCTGGAGCACCTTGACGACTTGCACGTTACTCGACGAGTCGGCGACGTTCGCGTGCGCGGATCCGCCGCGCCTGGCGACCCGCTGCGCGGTGAGCGGCACTGAATGACGCTTGCGCACGGCCATCCTTCTCGCGCCTGTTGCGCGCGCGCCGCGTAACGTGGATGCACTTGCCATCTTCGTAGATGCGGGATAGGCGCGAGGCGTGGCGCTCAGCCTGCTTACCGAGGCACGGCGCCGCTGCTTGGCAAGAACGCCAATGCCGGCAATCGCCGAGCCTACGGCCAGTACGAGCAAGAGATCGCCTGAAAACAGGGCGAGCAAAAGAGCAACCACCAAGAAGATGATGCTGCCCGCTTGCCAGCCGGTTGTCGTTCGCTTTTCAGGATACAAGGTACTTTTCCCCTATTTACCCGTGTTTTCATGATCGCACAGAATCGACATATTCGCAAGTTAGTGGACACATCCA
>JANWHV010000249.1 GCA_025450255.1 Chloroflexota bacterium
GCGCCGCGCGTGATGGCGCGGAAGCGGTACGCCTTTGCATGTCACTGCGGCCCGATGTCGTAATCATGGACATCAATATGCCGATTATGGACGGCTTGCTGGCAACGCAGAAGATCCTCGAACAGGCAGCGGTGCCGATCGTGGTGTTAAGTGGCTATGTTGGCGATCCGTCGTCACAGATGGCCTTCGAGGCGATCCGCGCGGGCGCGCTGGCGGTGGTCGCGAAGCCTACGGGGCCGGACGAGCCCGAATACCGGCGCATGCACGACGAGCTGGTGCAAGCAGTTCGCAGCATGGCCGAGGTCAAAGTCATACAGCGACAGCCGAATCGTACCAGCCCGATCACGCCGTTGGCGGCGCACAACACGCCGACGCACGTTCGCGCTGTCGGCATTGTGGCCTCGACCGGCGGGCCCGCTGCTCTGCACTTTCTCCTGCGGCGTCTACCCTATAATTTCCCAGCGCCTATTCTCATCGTACAGCACATCACGCTTGGGTTCGTGCCAGGGCTTGTCGAATGGCTGAGCAACGACACGAAGCTGGAGGTGCGCCTTGGACAGGCCGGCGAAGTGCCGCAGCCTGGGCAAGCGCTCTTTGCTCCTGACGACGCGCATATGACCGTCGATAGCGCGGGGTTCCTGACATTCACCAGTGAAGATCCCGTTGATGGTCACCGACCCTCCGGCACGGTGCTCCTCCGCTCCATAGCCCGGACGTATGGCGCCCAGGCGGTGGGGGTGGTCTTGACCGGAATGGGCACGGACGGCGCGGCCGGCCTATTGAATATCAAGAACGCGGGCGGGCAAACCATTGCCCAGGATGAGGCAAGCAGTGTCGTGTACGGCATGCCCAAGGAGGCATCAGCATTGGGCGCCGCCCAGGAAATCCTCTCTTTGGAGCGAATCGTGGCGCATCTGCTCGCCATCATGCCCTGACGGTCAGGTCACGATGACGGAGATGCATCGAGCGTTCCAGATAGCAGATGGCTTGCCACTATGCACGCGCTACGAACGCGCCGTTATCGCGGGTGCAAACGGTGCGAAGAACCGCATTGCCACGCCATTGACGTTCTGCTACGCTTGACCGGCGAACAAGGAGGACAGTAGCTTGCAGCACGGCGCACTCATTTGGCAGCGGGCATTGGCTGAGCTGCAAAGTATCATGACCTCGCAAAACTACGGCACCTGGCTCCAGCACACGCGGTGCGTCGACTATGAAGGGTCCATCATGACGGTGGGCGTACCAAATACGTTCAACAAGGAATACCTGGAGAAAAAGATTCCCCACCTCATCGACAAAGCGATGCAAGGGCTGGGATACGGTAATTTAAGGCTGCGGTACACGGTCGTGGCGAACGAGCAACCTGACGCCGGCCACAAACCGCGTGGAGCGGGGGCAACCCGGCAAGCCGCCGGCCCTGCCGTGAGCTTGAATGGGCACTCCGGGAGTACGCCGTTGCCACCCCCCACGCCGTTCTTCTCGGGCCAGTCTTCGCAGCTAAACCCTCGATATGTGTTCGAGACCTTTATCCAGGGTGGCGGTAACCGTTTCGCCTACGCGGCGAGCATGAGCGTGGCCGAGAACCCGGCGAAGCGGTTCAACCCCTTGTTCATCTGGGGCAGTGTCGGCCTGGGCAAAACACACCTTTTGCATGCCATCGGCCATGAGGCGCTAAGGCAGCATCCGCATTTGCAGGTGCTGTACACCTCGTCCGAAAAGTTCATGAACGAGATGATCGGCGCAATCCAGAAAGGCAGGACCGAGGAGTTCCGCAGCCGATACCGTTACGTCGACATCCTCTTGATCGACGATATCCAGTTCATTGCCGGCAAAGAGAGCACGCAAGACGAATTTTTTCACACCTTCAATACCTTGCACGAGGCACAAAAACAGATCGTCATGACCAGCGATCGCCATCCAAAGGCGATGACGACGCTCGAAGATCGATTGCGATCGCGTTTCGAGTGGGGTCTTATCGCCGACGTTCAGCCGCCGGATCTCGAGCACCGCATGGCGATTTTGCAGGCCAAGGCCGAGCTGCAGCCCGTACCCGTGCCCAAAAACGTTATCGACTATATCGCGCGGCGCGTGCAAAGCAACGTGCGCGAGCTGGAAGGCACCTTGACGCGCATTACGGCGATGGCAAACGTCGCGGGCACGCCGGTGACGCTTGAGTTGGCCACGACCGCGCTCGACGCGAACGCGGGTGGGGTCCGGCGCTCGGCGCCCACGCTGGACGAAGTCATGGAGGCAGTGCTGAACTATTACAAGGTGGATCGGCACTTCATGCTCAGCACATCGCGCGAACGCGCCATTGCCTTGCCGCGCCAGGTCGCGATGTACCTCATGCGTGAGGAAGCGCAGTGCTCGCTACCGCGGATTGGCGCCTATCTCGGCAATCGCGATCATTCCACCATCATGCACGGCTGCGATAAGATTGCGTCCGAGCTAAAGAACGAGAACGTTCAGGTACGGAAGGATATCTCGGCGATCCGGAGCGCCCTCTACGAAACACGAGACCGCTAGGGCGCCGTTTGTTCCGCCAACTTGCGTGGGTTATGCTGAAGCGTAAATGGATGCGCCCAATCGTCAGCATGCGCGTCCAGATCCACGGCTGACATCAGACGATTGGCAATGTAAAGGCGTTCGCGGCAGCCATGTCGAGTGAAATCGCCGATCCTTACAGTGTCCTTGGCATCTCCCGCACGGCAACCGCGGACGACCTCAAACGGGCCTACCGCCGCCTGAGCAAAGCTTGGCATCCGGATCACCACGCGACTGAATCGGACGGGCTGCGGGCCGAGGCCGATCGACGGTTCAAGCTGGTGAACGCCGCATATGTCGCGGTAGGGGATATCCTCCGCACCAGGGAGGAATCGGATACCGCCGCCGCGCGAGCGGTGGTAAATGCTCGCTCGGACGCGCGGGTGGAAGCAATCAAGTCCGTGGTGGCAAGCGCTGCCTTGCGGCTCATTCCAAACGTGCCGAGGCACACCTATCGCCGCGTGTTGAGCGTGGTTGAGGCGTTGTTGATCGACACAATCGCGGTTGGCGAGCGGGCGTTCGCGAGCGGATTCGATCAGGCGGTTCGCGAGGCGATGGACTTCGCGGGGCTTGGCTACGACTCACGACCGGATGCGCTCAAGGTCCTCGACGCGGCTGCCGACGACTTGCAATGGCGCGGTCGAGGGGCGGACCCAGGAACGTGGCAAACGCTGCTCACGCCGCTCAATCGCGCCATGCACCCCAAGGCGCCGACCGCGCCCACACGCCCCGAGGCGGCTCCCGCGCCGGAACAATTACTGCACAAGGACGCGACGCTGCGCTACGCGCAAATAGCGCTGACGGTGCTGTTTCTTCTCCTGGTCCTTCCCATGGTGCCATTGCCGTCGTTGGCGCGCGTCGTTTGCATGCTGGTTGTGCTGGCCGCGCTCGTCTATATCACCTTTGGCATAAGCCGCGCCTGACCAGGAGAGCCACCCTTAGCCGGCACGTACGTGTAAGAAGGCAGGAGTAGGGTGTGATCGGCGAATGCACGACGTGCCCTGATTCGACCGGTGGTGGGCGTACATCGCCCGGCCCGATCCGGACGAGCTTGGCGAGCGCGTCAGACGGCTCGGGAGTGGCGCAGCGCTCTGCGTACAACGGTGCCGGCGGCGTGCGTCTTGCGATGGCGGCCCATGCCGAAGGTCAGAGCCATCAGTGCTAGCTTCCCCGTCCGCGACTGCGCGAAGGGGGCCACTCTCGGATGCCTGGCGACGCGGCTCAAAGCCTCGCCAGCAAGCAGCACTACCGCGAATCGTGCCATAAATGGAAACATTTCTCTCTTCCTTCGTATGATGGGTGACGCTTCGAGCGTCTCCACGGTTCCAATACACCATACATTCAGTAACGCCTGATAAAGCCGGCATTAAGAATTCTTCACCAGGACACAAAATACGAACGTGACGTACATTCAAAGCAGGTTAGTCTGAGGGACGATGTGAGTAGAGCCGAACGGAGCGCCGTCACCGCGCATGGGCAGTATCTACGTCGGGACTTGTAACTGGGCCGACTTCAAAGACTGGTACCCACCTGGATTACGGCCAGGAGAGAGGCTGCGGTACTACGCGCGTCACTTTTCCGTCGTCGAAATAGACAGCACATTTTACGCGATCATGCCGCGTCGAAACTTCGATACGTGGGCTGCCACAACTCCCGACGACTTTGTCTTTGACGTGAAAGCGTTTCGTACCTTAACCGGTCATGGGCGTACCCATCAACCAGGGCTGGCGCGGCAATCCGCGGATCTCAATACGGACGCGACGGCGGAGGATTTTGAAAGGTTCATCTGGCAAATCCAGCCTCTTCGGGAAGCAGGAAAGCTACGCGCTATTCAGTTTCAGTTTCCGCCATGGTTTGAGTATTCAACCGCGGGCTTCGAGCATCTGGAACTGTGCAGGCGCTACTTCGCGGACTACCTGATGGCGGTGGAGTTCCGGCACCGTAGCTGGCTGGAGCCTGAACATATGGACGACAGCTTTACGTTCCTGCGGGACCGGGGCATCGTCTATACCATCGCGGATGAACCCCAGGTCGGCATGGGGACGGTGCCCCCTATCGTGGAAGTGACCAATCCGAGGCTCGCGGTCATTCGCTTTCATGGACGCAACGCGGAGAAATGGCGTGCCAAAGGCGGTGAGTCCGGACGGGACAGGTACGACTACCTGTATCTGCCTGACGAGCTTTCGCTATGGGCGGACGAGATCCGGGAGCTTTCAACCCGCGTGTCGGAGGTCCATGTCCTGATGAACAACAACGTGCAGGGGCAGGGTCTGGTCAATGGGAAGCAGTTTCAGCATATGCTGCCCAATGTCGTGCTGCCGGCCGGCGCCGATGAGCCAATGGTGCAGACGCGTATGTCATTCGACCCGGGTACGGATGGGCGCTGAGCGTGCTACTTCGGTTTCCGCTTGCCGATAGGCGGCCGGACGCCGGAAAAGCGCTCCAACACCACTTCGGCCCGATCGGCCGCCGAGCCCAAATCGTCGCCCAGGTAGACTGCCGTGCCTTCGAGCAGATCGCGCAATCGCGCGTCACGCTTGAACGGTGGTCCGCCATACGTGAGGAGCACCGAGCCACATTCCGGCAGTCGCCGCAGACGGCGCAGTAGTTCGGTAAGCGAGGGAATGGTTTCCTCAGTCGCCGATGATAGGCAGATTAACTGAGGATGTTTGCGTTGAATGGCGTCCGTCAGGGCCTCGAACGGCGTGTCGGCTCCCAGGTAGATGGCCCTCCAGCCGCGCCGGCGCAGAAGCAAGGCGAGCGCCATGGTGGGAATCTCGTGCTGGTCGCCAGGGCAGGCGCCGAGCAATGCAATGGGTTGATTATCGCCGCGCGAACCGCCTTCGAACGCCGCGAGTAGCCTGGCGCGTATCAGGCCGCTGCCGAAATGCTCGGCCGCTACCGAGGCCCGCCCTGCCGCCCAGGCGGCGCCGACCGCCGCCAGCGCGGGCAAGATCACTTCCGCGAGCGCCAACTCGGGTCCGAAAAGGAAGAATGATTCGCTGAGCAGTCGATTGGCGGGCTCCTCATCCAGATTGATAAACGAGGCTGTCAACGCGTCGCGAACATAGTGGCTTGCCTGGGTCGCGGGCGTGTCGTCATCGCCGCGCTCAGCGGGAGCGTCGTGGCTCTCGGCGAGCACAAGAGCGCAGGCGCGACTCGGAGGGGTGCCGCCACGCAACAATTGCTGCACGCGCCTGAGATGGGCGATATCCTCCGTCCCATACAGGCGATGGGTGCCGGCAGTTCGAGAGGGACGTGGCAACCCATAGCGCCTCTCCCACGCCCGGAGAGTATGGATGCCTATGCCGGTCTGCTTCGCGACGACACGTATAGGATACAGACCCATTTCGCCGCAAGCGCCTTCTTCAGCCGCCGGCCCTTCTTCGTTTTCCATCGCTAGTCCAGCTATACCTGACAAGGGCCAAGCCGTCAACGATTTGTCCACGTTTTCTGGACCGGCACACGGCTTGGCCCTTGTCAGCTAGAGCGACAAGTCACGTTCCATCAGGGGGAAACGAACGGTGGGAGCTGGTCAGTCGTCCCCGGCCCGCATCAAGCGCCGCATGGGGACCTGATGCGTCTGCCCAGCCCGGAATATGCTGACGCTCCAACAGACGATTGCCGCCAATAGCGTGAAGACGACAACGCCATCGATCAGCGCGCTGCCGCCGCTCGCGGCCGACGTAACGGCGGCCCAGAAAGGAAGCGCGATGGCAAGACGCAGCAGCAGCAAGCGCCGCGCTTGTCTGACCATTGCCGTGACGTTTCCACCCTGCGCCGACCGCTTCCTCAGGCTCAGCGCGAGCAACGGTTGCAGATACAGCACGGCCGGAATATACGCGCTGAGCAGCAGCGCCGGGCCAGACCACGAGGGCTGCCCATGTCCGGCGAGCCACGCGTGCATCCAGTTGAAGCAGACAAGCGACAGGGGCGTGGTCACGCCCGGCAACACGGTCAGCCAGAAGTAAAAGGGCGCGGTAGTGGCGTGCATCACCTCAGGCGTGGCAGGCAGCGCCTCGCGGAGCATCGCCCTCATGTCCAGGGCCCGGGCAAAGCGGTCCGAGGGCGAGAGCGACAGTGCTCGGTCTATGGCGCGTGCTGTTTTCTCCGAGACATCGGGGCGGAGCTGGAGCACGGGCGGGTGCCGGAACGGATCTTGCTGCTCGGGGTTGTACCCGGTGAGCAGGCGGTGGAGCGTGGCGCCAAGCGCGTACATATCACTTCGCACATCGGCGAGGCCCTGGTATTGCTCGGGCGACGCATAGCCCGGCGTGCCGACCGCGGTGCCGACCTTGCCCGGGGATTCGCGGCGCGCGACGCCAAAATCGACCAGAACCAGCTCACCAGTGTCGGCTCGCTCCAGCACATTCGCGGGCTTCAGGTCGCGGAAGATAACTGGCTCGGGTTGGTTGTGCAAAAAATGAAGGACGCCACAGAGCTCGATCCCCCAGCGCAAGACCTGGCTTTCCGTGACCGAGCCCGATCGCGCGCGCATTTCAAGGCTCGGTCCTGGTATTGCCTCCATCACGAGATAGCTCCGCTCGTCGGTCGAGAAGGAAGCGTGCAGAGCCGGGAGAGAGTGGTGCCTGAGCGTGCTGAGGAGATGGGCCTCGCGCAGAAACCAACGGTGCGCCTCTGCCCGTTCGGCGGGGGGCAACGCCGCAAACACGAGTTCCTTCAGCACCATTGCCGTCTCGCCGCGCGCCGTGTCTACCACGCGATACACCGTACTCATCGGCCCACGATGCACGGTGTTGAGCACGCGATATCTGCCGGCAACCATCTCACCGACTGGGAGCGCGGATTGGCCGCCCTGATTCAGGATCAGCGCGACCGGACAGGCCCCCTGGTCGGCGTGGTGCAACCCGCATGATGCGCAAGGGGCAACCAAAGCCAGCATCCAATCTCCTTGTCTCTGATGGGCGCGGCATCACTCTTCACATGATAGACGGAACGGCGACTGGTTGGGCTCACTTATTATGTGGCGAAATGAACGCGATTCCGGACTAGAGGATGCCTCCCGTCAGTGGGAGCGGGTGATCTGGCCGCGAAAGTATGGCGTTTCCGCCCTCGCCGGCGCGGCGGTTGGCAGCGCTTCCGGGGTGGAACCGGCAGGTTCCTCGCAACCCGCGCGTCGACTAATGGAAATAGAGCACGGTTCCAATCACCAAAATAAGCACGGCCGGCACGATCGCGACGAGTATCATGGCGTTCGCGGACCAGGAATCGGATCCCGCCTTCAGTGGCGTTGCGGGAGCGCTCACGGCGAAGGTCGACGGCGCCTGTGCCGCCGTGCTTGCGGCCGGCTTGCCGGGATTCGAAGTCGTCGAAACGCCGGCATCCGCCGCATCGCCGAGCGAGTTGACCGTCTCGGACCACACGGCCGGCGCCGGGGCGGACGATACCGCGGCACGCCTGGACGTTTTCTTCGTTGTCCGTTGCTCCCCACGCATCACGCGATTCGGCAAAACCCAGATCAACCCAAAAGCCACGAAAAGGACCAGCAGATCGCCTATCACGATGTTCGCGAGAGCCTGCAAGGAATGGTCCGCGCCGTCGGCCAATATCACGCGACCACTGGCGGTGAGCACGGCCAGCACGAGAAACACGGTGAAGAAAACCTGGATAGAACGAACGACGGCGCGATCCATTGGCCACTCGCCTCCACTGCGCACATTCACGCGACGCCCAAACGGTTGCCCGACGTACGCAGCGTACAATACCCATCATGCGGGCGCTATAGCCCTGTATGGCGGCAAAAATCGACGATTAGCGGTACGCTAGAAGTACGTAATGGCTCCGGAATGCAAATGTCTCGATTTTGAGGTGAGCGACATGTCCGGATCGAGTCCTGGTAATGGCGCGGATGATGGCGTTGCCGCAATTATTGATTTGTTCATACGCGCATCGGCGGATTTCACGTTATCGTTGGTGCGCTCGGACGATGTCGCCGACGAAGTGGATTTTACAGGCTCGCTCCACCAATTGGGCTTCGAGGCGGGCCGGGTGAGCGCGCTGGGTCAGGCGCTCACAATGTTGACCGGGAATCCTACCTGGACCGAGCGCGCCGACGACGTGCTTGCCGAATATATGGCGGCGACGCTACTGCCCGAGGAGGCAAACTGAGCGTTACTGGAATGCGTCGCGCGATCGCTCGCCGTCAGTCGGCACCACGACCAGGTTGTCGCGATGGATCACTTCATCGCCGTGATGATAGCCCAGGACGGAACTGATAGCGCCGGAATGCGCGCCTCGGATGCGCGCGACATCCGCCGCCGAATAGTTGCTGAGCCCAAAGCCCACGACAACGCCGCGGCCGTCGCGGATCTCCACGGGCTCGCCGCGATCGAATCTGCCCTGTACATCGACGACGCCGGCGGCCAGCAAACTCCTGCCATGGCTTCGGACGGCGCGAGCAGCCCCTTCGTCGATCAAAACGGCGCCCCGACCACCGAGATGCGCGCGAAGCCAACGCCCGCGCGCGTCCAGACCGGCATGACTGGCGAGGAACAAGGTACCGGCCGAGCCGCCCACCGCGCCGGCGAGCACGCCAGGAACGCGTCCATCGGCGATCACCATGGGGATACCCGCCGACGTAGCCAGTCTCGCGGCCCGAAGCTTGGTAATCATGCCGCCCGTACCATTCATGGTGCCGGAGTCTCCCGCGAGCCGCTCGATGTGAGCGGTCAGCGCCGGCACGCGGCGGATCAGCGTGGCGGCCGGATCGCGTCTGGGATCCGCGGTATATAGGCCGTCGATGTCGGTCAACAGCACAAGCATATCCGCGTCTACCAGGCCGGCCACAACCGCCGAGAGCGTGTCATTGTCGCCGAACTTGATCTCGTCGGTGGCGACCACGTCGTTCTCGTTAATCACCGGTACGACGCGATGCCGCAGCAGGCCAAGCAGAGTACTCCGCGCGTTCAGGTAGCCCTGGCGCGAGCCAAGGTCGCCACGCGCCAGCAGCGCCTGGGCCACGGGAATGCCTCTGGCCTGAAAAAGGCGATCGTAGACGTGCATGAGCCTGACCTGGCCGATCGCCGCCAGCATCTGTTTCGCGGGCAGATCGGGCCGTCGCCGCAGGTCCGGAAACCGGGCCCGAGCCGCGGCTACCGCGCCGGACGACACGATTACCACTTCCGTGCCGCCGGCATGCAAATCGGCGACCTGATTGACCAGCCCGCGTACGGCGGAAGGCGCCAGGATGCCGCGGTTATTGGTAAGTATATTACTGCCGAATTTGACGACAAGGCGCCGCACGCTTAGCGCCCGATGCCGGCCCGCAACACGCGCAGAATCACCCTGCCGACCAGACCGGCCACGATCATATTCCAGGCCAGCGCGTCGGCGAGGACGTGAACCCCAAGCACGGATAGCCCCATCAACAGCACGCCGACGGAGAAGCAGAACATCGCGATACCGCTCAGCGGCGGGATCAGTCGCTGCACCACCATCGCCTCGATGCCGTGAAAGCGGAGCGCGACCGGAACGCTCCAGGTATTGCCACCGCCATGCACGCGCACTGAGCCGTGATGATCGCCGGCTGGTGGGTTGGACCAGGTGATACCCACGGTTAGCTCCAATCTGTCGTGCGGATCGAGCCAGGCGGCCGGCCTATCGGGCCGGAGCCACGGCACATCGGCGTCAAAGCTGCACAACAGGCGCTTATTCGTGCGGTTCTTAATGCGAATGGTGCGCTTGTCGATGCGGGTCATGATCGAGCTTCCGGCGTACGAGATGGTCATCTCCTGAGGATGCAGACGCACATCACGGTTGCCGATCCGCACGGCCGAGCTGTCGGCGGGATCCATGCCGGCAGGCATCGACCCACGGGCCGAGAGCGCGGGTATGGCGCCCGTGCCGGTATTCGAGCGGGCCAGGGTACCGGTAATGGTGAGCTTCGGCATCAAATCGCTGGTTGGATTGGCGCGCATCGCGCGCCGCATCTCCGCCGCGGTGCCCGGCCGCGCCCGTGGATCGAGGGATAACGAATGGTCCACGACGTTCGCGACTTGCAAGCTCACTTCAGGCGCGATACCGCGGATGGCGGGGAAATCGAAGGGCCTATTCTTGCGGGGATCGCGCCCGGTAAGCAGATGATGCATGGTGGCGCCCAGGGCATACAGATCACTCGCCGGCTCCGCCAGGCCCTGGTATTGTTCGGGCGGGGCGTAACCGGGGGTACCGATGGCGGTGCCCATCGACTGTTGGGTGAACACACGCGCGATGCCGAAGTCAATCAGGCGTATCTGGCCCTGCGGCGTGAGCATCAAATTGGCGGGCTTGAGATCCCGGAAAATTAAGGGGTCGCTTCGGCTGTGCAGGTAGCTCAAAACGTCGATTACCTGATCCGCCCAGGCGACGACCCGTGCTTCATCCAGGCCGGGCCTACCCTCTTCGAGCATCACCTGTTCCAGCGAGCGTCCCTCGACGAGGTCCATCACCAGATAATGGCGCTGACCCTCGCTGAAGGTATCGTGTACGAGGGGGATCGCCGGGTGTTGTAAACTCATGAGCGTCTCACCCTCGCGCCTGAACCAGTGCTCGGCCTCGCCGCGCTCGTGCTCGGTGCCCCAGTGCTGGAGCAGCTCCTTTAGCGCGCGCGGCCGGCTGCCAAGGCGAAGATCCTCGGTGCGATATACGGCGCCCATCGAACCGGCGGCAAGGGCAGTCACGATCTTATACCTGCCACCGAGCACCGTACCTGGCGACAACGGCGCCAACGCGCCGGCCGCCGGCGCGGGCGGCGAAAACCTGGCAATGCCCGCTTGCTCCAAACGCATGCCGCAGGTGCCGCAGAAACGGTCCAGGCCGGCAGGTGTCCCGCACGACGGGCATATTTTGTTACTCATGGTCAGAGGATCGCACGCTACTCAAGGCATCACGCACACGCCATACCACCGATTGAAATCCAGGTGCCTGTTCTGTCCCATTCTGATAGTACGGTATCCACAAGTTACCGCGAAGAAGTCATTCCGTATTTGCCATGCCTGGCGACTTGTCCGGTCAGTTGCTCAAATCCACCGTGCGGATGCCAATGCCTATTTGCGAGCGCGAGCGCGACGTTGCAGGAACATGGCCAATATCAGCGCGGGCATCTCATAGACGAAGAACGCGCCCAATGGCAGTATATGGCCCACGGCAAGCAGAACGAACCC
>JANWHV010000250.1 GCA_025450255.1 Chloroflexota bacterium
CCGTAGCCGGTGCTGCCTCCGTAGTCTACATCAAGGATTGCCACGCCTCGGCTCGTCCAATACTGGATAAGCGGGTCGAACGCCGCGTCGGCGGCAGCGGTGGGACCGCCATGAATGGTGACGAGGAGTGGCGGCTTCTCGCCGCTTGGCGGCGCGAAGTCCTCATTCGCGGGCGCGTAGAAGTAGCCGAAGGCCGTGCGCCCATGAGCGGTCGGAAACTCGATGTGCTCGGCGGTTGAAATGAAACCGCGATCGATGTCCATGGCGCCGGCGCGCCGCAGAACACGGGATTCGCCGGTCGCTATGTCGATGCGAACCACCGCCGCCGGTTCCGTGGCGGACCCCGCCTCGACGACGATGAAGCCATCGCCTGCCTTCAGGCCCGTTAACGATGTGAACGGCGTGTCAATTTCTCGGTACGAGCCGTCCTCAATGTCGACCATGGCCAGGTGGTGCGCGCCGTTGCGGATATTGATACACGCAATGTGCTTTTGCGATACAAAGCCAAATGTGGACATATCGAAAACCCATTGCGGCAGGCCGAATTCGGCATCCATCGGACAAATAGATTCATCGTGGCCGTCTCGGCGCCGGTACAGATTCCACCAACCGGTGCTATCGGAGACAAAGTACAGCTCACCGGCCGGCGACCACTCCGGCTGAAAAATGGACTCGTCCTTGCCGCCCGCGACTCGCTCGCGGGCTTCAATACCGCCGTCGTTCGTCAGCGTCGCGAGCCAGAGCTCGCAGCCGTCCCACGGCATGTTTGGGTGATTCCACGAGAGCCATGCCAGTTGTCGCCCGTTGGGACTGAGACGGGGCGTGGAGTAGAAATCGTCCCCCTTGACCAGTACGTGCTCGTTCGAGCCATCCATGCCGATGGACGCGATAGTATTGACCGCCTCGCGCGTCTCGTCGCCGTGATCCTCGCGCACGTAGACCAGTCGCCTGCGCCACGGATCGGCATCGCCGTCCGCGTACCGCATCGCATCCGTGCTGGAAAGTGGAGTTGGCGCGCCGCCCACGGCCTGTTTGTAGAGCTTCTGGTCGGCGTAATTCGAAAAATAGATAGCGCCGTCGTTAACCAGAAACGCGCCTCCACCGTACTCGTGGACGCGGGAGCGAACGTTAAATTCCTCGGGCGTCATATCGCGCACCGTGCCATCCGGCGAGCAACGCACAATGACGTTCCGCCCGCCCTCGGCGGCACGGCCTTCGACCCAGTACACATCCTGCCCATCAATGGCAATCAGGCCGAGCCTGCGCGAGTCCGCCACGATCAGATCGGACGTTATAGGCGATTTCCAGGCGCCAAACGGCGCGGTTTGTCGATTGGGCATTGTCGTTGACTCCTTAGTCATGGCAGCGTAGCCGGCGATGCGCGCGGTGGGAACGGCGGTCGGCGCGCTCGTGTTACAACGGCTGACGCATATTCAATAGATAAGGTAGCACGGCGCGGCCGGCGCCAACCATCGGCGCCGGCGAGGGCTTTTACGACGCGCCGGAACGGTCACTGCGTCTGCAGGTGATACTCAGCCTGTTCGTCCAACATTCGCCGGTTTAGCTCATGGCGCGAGGCGACGAGATCCTGCGTCGGCCCCAGCAGCGACCGCGCCGTTTCGGCGTCGACCTGGTCAAGCAAGGCGCTCTGCTCGCGCAGCCGGTCGCTCTGCGCCAGCCGCTCAAGGCGGGATCGATAGGCTTTGAGCACCGCTGCTACCTTTTGCGGTTCCACTATTGGCGGTGCGGGCGCCGCCAGGGCTCGATCCACGACCTCATTCTCCTCCTCGGTCCATGTTGCGCGTAAGTCGTCCAATGAGGGTGGGGATCCGGACTCGTGCGCGCTAATAATCGACCCTACGATGCGCGCCCGCGCCAGGGACTTGATGGCCATTGTACGCAGCGCCTCAATCGTCGTAGCGTCAAATGGCATGCCGCGTAGCAGGAAAATCAGCAACTCTTCCTCAATGAGCGCACGTGGGTCGTTCGCCTGGGCTGCTTGGCGCAGCGCCGCGATCTCAGCCTGTTTGACTGTCGGCTGGCGTTGGCCCCGCCGTGCCTCGCCGCGCAGGCGCGCCAACTCTCCGCGCAACGCCGATGTCTCAATATGCGTAATGTCCTGAAGCCGCTCCAAATACGGCTGCTGCTGCCCGACTCCAGGCAGTTGGCCAATCAGCGGCAGCAACTGCGACAAGAGATCCTGGGTGAAGCTGGAGGCGCGGCGGTCGAGGCTGTTGAGCACCAGGCCAAACAGGTGGTCCATGGCCGGTGTCGCGGCGGCAATGGCTTCGCGCCACACCCGCGGATCGTCCGCGATTACCTCATCGGGATCCTTGCCCGCCGGTAAGGTAGCGATTCGTAGCTCGAGTGGCGATGGCGCGGGTTTGCCGATTGTTACCGTGGCGCCTGGTTGCGGTTGGCGAAGCGCTACCGTAGCGCGTACGCCTGCTTCCGCTGCCGCGCGCGCGCCTGCCGGATCGGCGTCGAGCGCCAGCACGACCCGCGGCGCGCCGCCTTCCTTGGCGCGAAGGCGCGCCAGCAAGCCAAGTTGGCGAACCGTTATCGCGGTGCCGAGGCTGGCTACCACGTTGTCGAATCCGGCCTGATGCGCGCGCAGGGCGTCGAGATATCCTTCGACTACCACCGCCTCACCCGAGGTACGTATTGACTCGGCGGCGCGGTCGACGGTGTACAACACGGCGCTCTTATCGAATATAGCGCTTTGCCTGGAGTTGATGTATTTCGGCTGGCCATCGCCCAGGACGCGGCCGCCGAAGCCGCAAACGCGACCCTGGATATCACGTATAGGGAAGATCAGTCTGCCGTGAAACGCGCAAAACGGCTCGCGGCCCTGATCGGACGGCAACAGGACGCCGCCATCGATCATTTCCTGTTCCGAAATGCCTCTGGCAGGCATGTCACGGCGCAGGCCCTCCCCCCAGTCGGCCAGATAGCCGAGCGCGAATCTATCGATCGTCACCTGCGCGATCGATCGTTTTGCCAGGTATTCGCGCGCTGCCTGGCCGCTTTTCGCGGCCAACCCCTGCTGGAAGTACAGGCTCACCGCCAGGAGCACATCGTGGGCTCGCGTCTCGTGCGCCTTGCGTCTCGCGGCGTCCGGATCCAGTTCGACGCCGGTCCGGCCGGCGAGCGCCCGCAAGGCATCCGGAAACTCGACCTTGTTCGTCAGCATATAGAAGCGGAAAATGTCACCGCCGGCGCCGCAGCCAAAGCAATGGAACGTACCGCGTTCGGGCGATACCACGAAGGACGGAGTCTTTTCCTTATGGATGGGGCAGAGGCCCATCAGGTTGCGGCCCGATCGGCGCAGCGCGACCTGCTCGCCAACCAGGGTCTCGATTGGCAAGCGTTCCTTGATCTGATCGCGTTCGTCCGCCACGCACCCACCAATCGCTAACTGCCGTTATGCCGCGCCATAAAAGCGCGCCGCGACAACGCAACGCATTCTTACTCCTTGATAGCACGACACGCCCGGCATCACAAGGCACCTATCATGAGACGTGACGCCGCCTGGTATCCTTGACACACATGATTACCTTCCTCTTCGACCTGGACGGCGTGCTCTATCGCGGCAATGAGCCCGTGCCAGGCGCTGCCGGCGCGGTCGCGTCGTTGCGCGCGGCTGGGCACCGCATCCTGTTCGCGACGAATAATGCCACGCAACGCCGTGACGAGTTCGTGGCCAAGTTGGCGCGGGTCGGTGTCCCCGCCGCCGTTGACGACCTCGCCACGTCAGCCTCGGCCACGGCGCGGTATCTGGCGACGCTCGCCAAGCCGCCGGCAAGCGCGCTGGTCATTGGCGCCGCGGCGTTGGCGAGCGATCTCCAGGACGCCGGCATCCGCATCGTCGACGTGGAGAGCGCGGACACGGAGCAGCCGGATTGCGTGGTGGCAAGCCTTGACCGCGACTTTACCTATAGTAAGCTTGCCCGCGCGCAACTTGCGGTGCTGGCGGGCGCGATGTTGGTGGCGACGAACAAGGACCCACAGTTTCCCGGATCCTCGCGGCTGTGGCCGGGCGCGGGTTCTATCGTGGCGGCGGTGGAGGCGGCGTGCCGGACGGCGGCGATCGCAATCGGCAAGCCAGGGCCGCTCCTCTATAAGACCTTGCTGGAGGCCGGCAAGTCGGATATCGATCGCACGGTTGTGGTCGGCGACAACCTGGAGACCGATATCGCGGCGGCGGCGGCCATGAACCTGCCGTCGATTCTCGTGCTGACCGGTATCTCGCAAAGGCGCGACGTAGAATCGAGCGCCGTAAAGCCTACCTGGGTGGTCGAGAACTTGCTGGAGCTATTGTCACGAGACCTCGATCGACTCTTCACGCGGCCGCCCACGCGAGCCTGACTGGCGGCGCGCTATTTGGGTTTCGGCTGTATCACGACGTGAATCGTCGACGGCGAGATGCTGTAATTTTGCAGATTCTTCGGCATGGTCACGATCGGCTTGAGGTCGTAGCTGCCCTGGACAAGTCCGCGGGCATCGACGCGCGCGGAAAGCGGCCCGAGTGCCTTGATGTCCAGGTATGCGCCCGTCACATAGACCTGTATCCAGTGCGTCGATGTCTCTGCCTGTAGTGGCGGAGTAAGGTGGTCAAACACGATGGATACCGGCAAGACGACGCTCGTCTGGTATCGCACGATGGGGACGTAGACGCTCCAGGTAGGCCCTCCTTGCCCACTGTCGCTGGTGCTGTGTTTCGCCGCGTTATATAGAATCACGCTCGGCGGCAACCCCTGCAGATCCAGGTGCGTGGTGATGGTCATGCTCTTCGTTACGTTCAGCAGGGAAATCGGCTGCGTGGTGATTACTTTGAGCGTGCTCATCTGGTCCGGCGGCCCGAATACCGTCACCGTTTGCGGACGGGGCTGGGGCGCTCCATTCACCACGTAACCGGTCGGGGGGCCGAATGGAATGACCGGCGCGACGGTCAATGTTTTGATCACGAATCGCACGCCGACTTGCAGGATTACCGTTACACGAGTGCTTGGCGGCAGCAAATCGGGCGCCGGAATCTGGTTGCCCAGGCGGTCCAGCAGAATCGGCACGGATGTAAACGGGTATGTGAATGAGGTCGACTCAGGGTCAGGCGGTGATACGGAGGTTGTGGGCGGAGCGACGGTCGCGCTGGCCACGCGGTCGACTTCGTCGGCCGGGCCGGACACGGTAAGGACATTTGGCGCAATGGCCTGCGACACAAGCTCAAGGGTACTCGGCAGATTCGCCAGGCCGCTAAAATTCACGGGCACCGTCTTGGAGACAAGTGGCTCGAGACGCACCGTAACAGTGGGGGGCACGCAGGTGTACTCGACCCCAGAACGCCCGCCGCTAATGATGATTGGCACGGTGGCCTCGCGCGCGTAAGGCGAGATGTGCGATAGGTCCGCAATCGGCAGCAGTTGTTGTGAGCTGTTGACGGTATCTTGGAGGCCGCGCGCGTACACCGTCACGGTGGTGGTCGGTTTCCTGATCGCCAGGCCCTTCGGCACGTGCGCGTAGACCACCTGCAAGGTGAAGGGCTGGCTGCGAATAACAGGGTTCTCCTGATCGGTGACGTAAAACCAGAGCGCGGCGGACATCACCAACGCCACCAGGAAGCGGGTGAACGCGGCGCGCCGGGACAGGCTCTGTTCGCCGGGCAGCCGGCCAAGCGCGATCACTCGCAGCAAATTGGAGAAGGTGCGGACCTGCTCGCGCGATAGTTTGTTTCGGCGGAAGTCGGAGAGCGAGGGAATCACGTCAGGACACCACTTGCAGCTCGTCCGCATGATAGAAGGCGGTAAGCACGCGGCGCAATCGTTCGCCGTTCAAGCCGCGCACCAGTTTTCCGTTCGTCGCCATGGAGATTTTGCCGGTTTCCTCGGAGACTACCACCGCGATTGCATCAGTCACTTCGGTGATGCCGATGGCTGCCCGATGCCGCGTTCCCATTTGGGCGTTGTTGCCCATGTTCTCGCTGAGCGGGAGCACGCACTTCGCGGCGACCACCCGGTCGCCCTGGATAATCACCGCGCCGTCGTGCAACGCGGAGTTCTTATAAAAGATAGCCTCTAATAACTCAGACGACACGGAGGCTTCCAGCCGCGTACCTGAATCGACATAATCCTGCAGGCCGGTCTTCCGCTCAATTACTAGCAGGGCGCCGAACATCTGATGCGACAGATGCTCGCATGCGAGCGTGATCTGATCTACGGTGTGCTCCGCAATCGGTTGGCCAAGCGATGCCAGAGGGTGATTGATGATACGGCTCGTCCGGCCGAGTTGTTCGAGCAACTTGCGCAGCTCCGGCTGGAAAATAACCGGAATGGCGATAAGCAATACAGGGACCGAATGGAGCACGAGCCAGCCAAGCACCGTCAACTGGAGGGTAGAAGCAAGAACAGCGCCCGCCACGACGAGCACCAGGATACCGCGGAGGACCTGGTCGGCCCGTGTCTGGTACGTCAATACCAGAAACCAGAAAAAGACAAGCGTTACGATAGCGATATCGAGCACACTTGCCAAGTCAAGTCGGGACAATGTCCAGCGTAGCGAGTCCATGGCCTGCCTAACACGCCTGCGTGTGGGCGCCCTGCGGGTTATTTACTCGAAAGTGTAACAGGTTGCCTGACGATCTCTATCCCCAAACTGGATGGTCGCCATTGCCCTGCCCATAGATGAAATGCGCCAAGTGCCGCGCGGATACGGCCGCGAGGCGCGAAGATTGCCTGTATATCGCATTACGGTTGCGTTACCGCGAAGATTCGGCTGGGGTAGACTATAAGGAGACCTATCGACCGATTGGTCCCCTCATTTCGCGTACTATGCCATAGAACGCACGCCCGAGCACCTACCCGCCGACGGAGGCTCATTCCATGCCCGATTTTCGCGTCGTTTCCGATTTCGTGCCGCGCGGCGACCAGGAAAAGGCGATCCCGCAACTCGTCGAAGGCGTGCGCGACGGCGACCGTCACCAGACGTTGCTTGGCGTTACAGGCAGCGGCAAAACATTTACCATCTGCCATATGGTGCAGGAGATCCAGCGCCCCACGCTGGTTCTGGCTCCGAACAAGACGCTCGCCGCGCAGCTCTATAGCGAGTTCCGCGAGTTCTTTCCAAACAATGCGGTCGAGTATTTCGTCAGCTATTACGACTACTATCAGCCCGAAGCCTACATCGCCCGTTCCGACGTCTATATCGAGAAGGAGTCGACGCTCAACGAGGAGATCGAGAAACTCCGGCTTTCCGCCACGCGATCGCTATTCTCGCGGCGCGACGTGCTGATTGTCGCCTCGGTGTCCTGCATCTACGGCCTCGGCTCGCCAGAGGACTACAACAACGTGGTGGTGAAGTTGCGTCGAGGCGAGCGCCACCGGCGTGACAAGGTGCTGCGGCACCTTACCGACATTCTCTACGAGCGAAACGACATGGATTTCAATCGCGGTAAGTTCCGCGTCCGCGGCGACGTGCTCGAGGTGTATCCGGCCTACGAGGACCTGGCTTACCGCATCGAATTCTTCGGTGACGAGATCGAGCGTATCGTGCAGGTCGATCCGTTGACCGGCGAGGTGTTGGGGTCCCACGCGCAGATCGACATCTATCCTGCTCGCCACTTCGTGACCGAGCAAGAGAAGCTGCTCAAGGCCATCGTCTCGATTGAAGAGGAGCTGGTGGAGCGGAAGGACGAACTTGAACGGCAGGGAAAGCTGCTCGAGGCCCAGCGTCTTACCCAGCGTACGAACTTCGACCTCGAGATGCTGCGTGAGACGGGGGTGTGCAACGGCATTGAGAACTACTCGCGTCACCTGTCGGGCCGCGGCGCGGGCGAGCGTCCCTGGACACTCCTTGATTACTTTCCTGACGACTTTCTGTTGGTGGTCGACGAATCGCACGTCGCGCTGCCCCAGGTCCGCGGCATGTATGGTGGTGACCGTTCGCGGAAGGAGGTCCTGGTCGAATATGGGTTCCGCCTGCCGAGCGCGCTCGATAACCGACCGCTGACATTCGGCGAGTTTGAGGAGACCATCCATCAGGCCGTCTATGTCTCCGCCACGCCGGGTCCGTACGAGTACGAGCACAGCACGCGGGTAATCGAGCAGATTATCCGCCCGACCGGCCTTGTCGATCCGACCATCGAGGTACTGCCGACCAAGGGGCAGATCGACATTCTGATCGAGAACGTGCGGGCGCGTGTTGAACGGAAGCAACGGGTCCTGATCACCACGCTCACCAAGAAGATGTCCGAGGATCTGGCGGAATACCTGCGCGAGCTTGGCATCAAGGTGCACTATCTGCACAGTGAGATGGACGTTATGGAGCGCGTCGAGATCTTGCGTGATTTGAGGCTTGGCACCTACGACGTGGTCGTGGGCATCAACCTGCTGCGCGAGGGACTGGATCTGCCGGAAGTGAGCCTGATCGCTATCCTTGACGCCGACAAGGAAGGGTATCTGCGGTCCGAGACGTCGCTCATCCAAACCGTTGGCAGGGCCGCGCGTCACATTGATGGCCATGTCATTATGTTTGCCGATAACGAAACCAACTCAATGCGCCGCGCGATTGGCGAAACGACGCGTCGTCGCAACTTGCAGATAGCGTATAATGAGGCCCATGGTATCGTGCCGATCGGTATTACCAAGAGCATTCGCGATCTTGGTGATAGGGTGCGGGCCGTCGCGGAGAAGCAGGCCGCGTATGAAACAGCTGCCGAGCTACCGAAAGACGAAGTGATCCGGCTGCTGAAGGAGCTGGAATCGCAGATGAAGGCAGCCGCTCGACAATTGGAGTTCGAGCGCGCCGCCGAGTTGCGCGACCAGATCACTCAGCTTCGCAGGCGCATGGCGGACGTGCGGTAATACGCGGGCCGCCCGCCGCGCCGGATTGCTGGTGTTTCGTGTGGATGCGCGTGAGCCGACGGGAGGTGCTGCCGGAGAGATACATAACAGGGACATTGGTCGGCTGTGTATCGCGGCCTTGGAAGAACGGTTTTTACCGAAAAGTTCTGTCTTCGACAGACCACGCGCGCCCATTTAGAGGGGGTAATCGCATATGTCCAGCGTATCGCTCAAGCACGTGTACCGTAAGTTTGGCGATGTCGTCGCGGTGAACGACGTAAACATCGACATTCTGGACAAGGAATTCCTGGTCTTGGTCGGCCCGTCCGGCTGTGGCAAATCCACGACTCTGCGGCTCATCGCCGGCCTCGAGGAGATCTCGGCTGGTGAGATCCTGATCGGCGACCGCGTTGTCAACGACGTGCCGCCCAAGGATCGCGACATTGCCATGGTCTTCCAGAGCTACGCTCTGTATCCCCATATGAACGTCTACGACAATCTGGCCTTCGGTTTGCGCCGGCGCAAGACGCCCAAGGCGGACGTCGATCGCCGCGTGCGCGCCACCGCCGCGTCGCTCGGCATCGAGAACTTGCTCACCAGGAAGCCGAAGCAACTCTCCGGCGGCCAGCGTCAGCGCGTCGCCGTCGGTCGAGCAATCGTCCGCGAGCCCAAGGTGTTCTTGATGGACGAGCCGCTCTCCAACCTGGACGCCAAGCTGCGGGTCGAGACGCGCGCGTATCTGATCAAGCTGCACCAGCGTCTGCAAACGACGGTGGTGTACGTGACGCACGACCAGACCGAAGCCATGACCATGGGTACACGCATCGCGGTGATGAAGGACGGATTCCTGCAGCAGCTAGCGGCGCCGCAGGAGGTGTACGATCATCCGGCCAATATCTTCGTGGCCGGCTTTATCGGCAGCCCCGCCATGAATTTCTTCGACGCCCGCCTGGTTACCGAAAGTGACAATATGTACGCCGATACCGGCGTATTCCGTATCAAGCTGCCGGCTGACACGCGCGAGAAGGTCTTCCAGCGCGATGCGCAGGAAGTAATACTTGGAGTGCGGCCAGAGGACATTCACGACCGGTCGCTCCTGGGCGAGGCGCCCAGCACTGACGTTGCCACGGTAAACGTCGAAGTGGTCGAGCACATGGGCAGCGAGCTGTATGTGTACTTTGTAGCCGGAAAGAACCAATTCGTCGCGCGGCTCGATCCGCGCAGCCGAGCCACGACCGGCCAGCCGATGGAAGTGCTGTTCGACGCCAGCCACGTACACCTGTTCGATAAGAACTCGCAGGCGTGCATCTCGAACTGAGCACACCTATCCTCCAGACCGCTTCCACCAGGGCGTCCCATCATGGGACGCCCTGGTGGCAATGGCGCCCGCCGATGGCGCCGGCACGTTTCGGAGTTTATCGTGGCGCTCCCGCGGCCCCGGACGCCGAGCCTGGTCTCCGCTACTGAACGCCGTGCCAGACGAGACCTCTATGACCGCGCGAATGCCCCACCAATGTCCGGCGGCCAAATTCGTCCGCGTCCGAGCATTCGCCGGTTAGCCTATGCCGAGCAACTCGACGTCGAAGACCAGCGTGGCGTTCGGAGGAATCACGCCCGCCGCGCCATGGACGCCATACGCCAGGTTCGATGGAATGGTGAGCTTCCTGCTGCCGCCGACCTTCATCGAGGCCACGCCTTCATCCCAACCGGCGATCACCTGACCCTTGCCGATCACAAAATTGAAGGGGGCGCCGCGATCGCGGCTGGAATCGAACTTCGTGCCGTTCGTCAACCAGCCGGTGTAATGGACGCTTACGCGTTGGCCGGCTTGCGGGCTCTCGCCTGTTCCCAGCTTCGTGTCCTCATACTCAAGTCCAGAGCTTGTTACGGGCATCTATATCTACTCCGATGTTCCGCGGATTGGCGCCCAGCGGCCGCATGGGCACGACCCTTCCATTGTAGGCCAATCGACCACTTAGCTACCGTTTGACTTTGCTCCCTGCTCGGCCAGCAGCGGGCCAACCTGGCCCAGCGCCGCGTCGAGCTTCGATGCATCGCGCCCGCCTGCCTGGGCCATGTCGGGCCTGCCGCCTCCGCCGCCGCCGACGATCGTCGCCAGGGATCGGACGAGGGTTCCCGCATGATAACCGTTGCTCACCAGGTCCTTGGTGACCATTGCCAGCAACTGGGGCTTGTCATTCAGGATCGTGCCGAGGACGATCACGCCGGAGCCGAGTTTGTCTCGCAGCCAGTCGCCCATTTCGCCCAGGGCTTTAGCGTCCGGCGCCTCTACCTGCGCGGCAACATAGGCGACGCCGCCCTGGCGCTCGACGTGATTCAACAAAGCCTCAAGCGTTGTCCGCCCTTTCAGGGCTTGCGCGTGCTCCAGATCGTGACGCGACTGTTTTAGCTCAGCTAGCAGGCTGTCGATGCGCTCCAACACCTGATTCGCCGGCGTGCCAAGTCGTGTCGCCACCTCTCGCAGGGTGGCTGCCTGCGCACCCGACCATTCGTCGGCGCCTCGCCCAGTCAACGCCTCAATGCGTCGTACGCCGCTGGCGCTGCTGCTCTCCTGCAGAATGCGAAATAGGCCAATCTCACCGGTCCGCGCCACGTGAGTGCCGCCGCACAATTCGCGCGAGCAGAACGGCACGCCGGCTCCGCAGCCCGCGGTGACCATGCGCACGTCATCGCCGTACTTCTCGCCGAACAATGCCATGGCGCCCGCGGCCAGAGCTTCCTTATAGCCGGTCACGCGCCAACCGACCGGCGTGTCGGCACGGATCCAGGCGTTGACGCCACTCTCGATGTCATGCAGTTGCTCGGATGTTATGGCGCGGCCATGCGTGATGTCGAATCGCAGCCTGTCCGGCGCCACGAGCGACCCTGCCTGCGCCGCATGGTCGCCGAGCACGTCTCGCGCCACTCGATGCAGGAGGTGCGTCGCGGTATGGTTCCGCATGATATCCAGCCGGCGGTCGACGTCGATCTGGGCCTCGACCTGGTCATGCGTGGAAACCGTGCCTTCGACCACCTTGCCGTAGTGTACGATGATGCCTGGAATCGGGCGCTGGGTGTCTTCCACCCTGACCAGGCCATTTGGCGCCGTCAGGGTGCCGGTGTCGCCTACCTGGCCGCCTCCCCGCGCGTAAAACGGCGTTTGGTCCAGCACAATTTGCACGCCCTCGCCGGCCTGGGCCGAGCTCACGGCGTCGCCGTCGGCCAGCATGGCAATTATGTTGCCGTGCCCCCGCATCGTCGTATACCCGGTAAAATTGGTGGCCGGAAGTTCATACCCGGCCCAGAGTTCGGCTTCAGCGTCACGCTTGAACCGTGCGCTCTCCTGACCTCGTATGGGCTGTTCCTGGCGTTCGGCGGTGTAGCCCTCGTCGTCGACCGTGAAACCCCTGGAGCCGGCGATTTTCTGGGTAAGGTCGAGCGGGAACCCGTGGGTGTCGTGCAGCGTAAAAGCCGTGCGCCCCGAAAGCTCGCCGCCAGGCGCGATACCTTCCAGGGCGCGATCGAGCAATACCAGCCCGCTGCTGATGGTGCGACTAAATTGCTCTTCTTCGCCCGTGATCGTAGCGAATATCATGCCCCGCTTCGCGATTAGCTCGGGGTATGCGCCGCCCATCTTGGCAATCACCACCTCGGCGGCCTCGGCCAGGAACGGTTTGGTCAAGCCGATGGTCCGGCCCAGATACGCCGCCCGACGTAGAATCCGTCGCAGAACGTATGAGTGTTTCCCGTTGCCAGGGAGGATGCCGTCGGAGATCAAGAACGTGCAGGCGCGCACGTGGTCGGCAATGGCCCGATACGCAACCAGGTTGGCGCGCACGTGCGCCTCGTCGCCTCCGGTCAACTCCGTCACGCGGCCGACAATATCGCGGAAGAGGTCCGTTTCGTACGTGGAATGCACGCCTTGCAGCACCATGCACATACGCTCGAAGCCCATGCCAGTGTCGATTGACGGCCGGGGGAGTGGCTTCATGGTGGCGCGATCGAACTGCATGAACACCAGGTTCCAGATTTCGACGTAATCAGGATCCTCGCCGTTCACGCCGTCCCTGCTCATCCTGGTGATGTCGTCGCCGATATAGATGGTAATCTCAGAGCAAGGGCCGCACGGGCCCGTATCGCCCATCACCCAGAAATTTTCGGAGCGGCCAAACCGCAGCACGCGATCGGGCGCGGCGCCTGTTTCAATCCACAGGCGTTCGGCTTCCTCATCCGCCGGCACCTCTTCGTCGCCGGCGAAAACCGTGAACCAGAGCCGTTCGACGGGCAGCTCGAACACCTCGATCAGCAATTTCCACGCCAGTCGGATCGCTTCCGGTTTGAAGTAGTCGCCGAACGAGAAGTTACCGAGCATCTCAAAAAATGTATGGTGCCGCGGCGAAACTCCGACTTCCTCGAGGTCGTTGTGTTTCCCGGAGACTCGCAGCACCCGCTGGGCGCTGGCTGCCCTGGTGTATGGGCGCGTGTCCAGCCCAAGGAACGTGTCCTTGAACGGGACCATGCCCGCATTGGTAAAGAGCAGCGTGGGGTCGCTGCCGGGCACCAGCGAGGAGCTTGGAACCTCGGTATGCCCATTCCGCACGAAAAAGTCGAGAAACGCTCTGCGCGTCTCGTTGGAATCGAGTGCTTTCACGTCATGTCCTCCACCCGCGTCTCAGCGCGCTATTGGCGGCGGACCTCGCTGCCCGCCACCCGCCGTGTAGCCGACGCGCGTGTCATTGTCTTTGGCTAACGGACGGTCACCACTCGCGCGCTGTGGACCACGGGTAAGTCCACAATCTTGTTCAGTAGCTCCGCGCTCACCGGATCGTCAATGCCCACGACCATCAGCGCCATCCCTCGCGGGTGGTCACGCCCCAACTGCATGAAGCCGATGTTGACATTGGCCTTGCCAAGCAGCGAGCCGATCTCGCCGATGAATCCTGGCCGGTCATTGTGCCGCGTGCAGAGCCAGATTCCTGGCGTTAGCGCGAGGTCCAGGCCATAGTCATTGATCGCGATCAGATGCGGCTCGCCGTGTGTCACCGTGCCGGTTAAGGTAACCATGTGCCGATCGTCGCGCTGCAGGTGCAGGGTCAGCGTGCTCCTGAATTCGGCGTCGAGATCGCTCGTCGTCGACTCTTCGACGTGGAGGCCGCGCTCGTGCGCTATAAGGCGGGCGTTCACCAGATTGACCCGCGCGTCGCATATCTGGTCGAGCACCGCTGCCAGCGCGGAGGCGGTCAATGGGCCGCAGTTTTGCACGGCCAACTCGCCTGCCACGCGCAGCTCCAGGCGGCGAAGCGGTCCCGAATCCCACTGCACCGCTAGCTCGCCCAGGCGCCGCGCCAGCGTGACGTACGGCGCCATGCTCTTCGCCGCTTCCGCGGTGACCAATGGGCCATTCACGGCCGCGCCCACGCCGCCCCCGTCGAGGGCGACCAGCACGTCCTGGGCGGTGCCAATTGCTACCTTGATCTCCGCCTCCGTGGTTGCCGAGCCAAGGTGCGGCGTCGACACGACTTTGGCATGACTGATCAACGGATGCGAGGGGTCGCGGATTGGCTCGCCAACGAAGACATCTATCGCGGCCCCGGCAATATGCTCGGATTGTAGGGCAAGCAGGAGGGCGTGTTCCTCGATAATGCCGCCGCGAGCGCAGTTGATTACGCGCGCGCCGGCGGGCAACGCAGCCAGGGCGCCAGCATCAATCATGCCGCGCGTCTCATCGGTCAACGGTGTATGAACCGTCAGAAAGTGGCATTGCGAGAGCATATCATGCAGCCGCTCGTACAGCGGCACGTGCAGGCGTTCTCCGACCTCGGACGAAATATATGGGTCGTAGGCCACGACGCGCATGCCCAATGCCTGAGCACGGCGGGCTACTTCGCCGCCAATCCGGCCAAGGCCGACGATGCCAAGTGTCTTTCCGGCAAGTTCGACGCCAAGAAATGGGGCACGCGTCCACACGCCGGACCGGAGGTTCGCGTTAGCCTGAGGGATGCTGCGCGTGACCGCGAACAACAGCGCGATTGTATGCTCGGCGGTGGTGATCGTATTGCCGGTCGGCATATTGAGCACGAGCACGCCGTGACGGGTCGCGGCCTCGACATCGATGGTGTCCACGCCCACGCCGGCGCGAGCGACGACCTGCAATGTCGGCGACGCCGCGAGCACCGCGTCGGTTACGCGCGTTTCGCTCCGCACCACGATCGCGCGATAGGCGCCTTCACGCAATGCGGCGATCAACGCCGTCTCGTCGAGGCCCTTCCGAACGTCGACCGCCGCCCTGGCTTCAAGAATTGCCAGGCCCTCGGCCGCGAAGGTATCGGCAACCAGGATACGCGGGCGCTCACTGTCGCGGCGGCCAAGCACCGCCGCTGCCTGATTCGGCGCCGCCGTCAGACGCGCTGTATTATCGATCACTCTTGGTCCTCTCGTCCGCTGCGAATATCTATCTTTTACCATAGCAGGAATCGGCGCGGTCCCGGCAGCGCTATCAGGTCGGCGCGAATGTACACCGCGAGACTCGCGCGAGATTCTTAGCCGTGGACAAGGTACACTCCATATATAAGGTCGACGCGGCGCGCGACCGATGCCATTCTTGAGCAATCGCTTCGCGCATGGCCGCTTGACGTTGATTCATTTTGGCGCACGCACGTCCAAGGTGGTGTCGACATGTCGTCTCTGGCCGCGATGCTTCATGCGCAATCGCACGCGCGGCGTGGTGGGCCTGGCCTGGGCCGTTCCATTGCCGGTTCGCTCGAACAACTTGGCAAATACCCAGTCGCGAGCGTGTTGTTGAGTGTCCTTGGCTACGCGTTCTTAGGCCCACTCGCGGCGCTGATTCTGGTTGCGACGATACTGGATCACGAGTTCGCGCATCGATTCATGATGCGGCGTCTGGGCTATTTGCCCGGCCCCGTACGCATGATCCCATTCATCGGCGCCTTCGTGCGCGCAGGCAGGCCGATGCTCAAAAGCGCGGATATCGCCTTAATTTACCTCGTGGGCCCGCTCGCCGGCATCGTAAGCGCGACAGTGGCGGCAATGGTCGCGTCTCTCGCCCTGGACGCTTCGCTTAGCCACCAGGTGTACGTGGGCGCCGCGGTCGCCATAGCCCTGAACCTTATGAATTTGCTCCCCTTTGAGCCCCTTGATGGCGGGCTCGTAAGTCGCGTTCTCCCATATCCGGCGCTCCTGCTGTTCCCCATCATATGCGCGCTCTGGCTGCTGCACATCCATCAGGCCGTCACCCCATTTGGCCTCCTCGTGCTCTATTGCGCGGTATGGGCGACGATGCGGAAGATCCTCAAGTGGCGCCGGTACGTGTCGACGCTGTGGACACGGGTTCAAGATGGTGATACGGCCGCGTTGCGCGAGCTGCACGCGAGTTTCGACGTTCCCATGTGGGAGCGAATCTTTGTCGTGGGCGCCTACGGGGCGATCATTCTCAGCGGCCTGAGTTTGCTACAGGTGATGGCCCAAGCCGCCGGATGGCAATAACAGCTGCTAGGCGGCGATGAACCACAATCATTGACACGGTACGACGGTTTTGTTATGGTTAGCGCAATCGAGCCGGTCACCATGTTGGTGGATACCGTGTTTCGAGGATTCGCGTGGTCCGGCAAGGGCGCCGCTCATTTGGAAATGAGGGCGTCTTTTTTTGTTAGGTGGTGGATGCAGGCCGTTGGCCTGACATCCATGGCAAGCCGGCATACGCGGCGGCTCAACGCGTGAGCGCTGTCGCAGGGGTGCACGTAGAGGCCAATCAGGCTCGGTCAGTGGCGACCGGCAAGTACGCGCCGAGATGGCGTGATCTGTCGTTCACGGTTGCCTCGGGCGGAAGCGGTATTCACCGCTTGGCCCACCAGCTTGAAGGAGTTCAAACCCATGGCCACCATCGTATTCATTGCCTTCGCCGCGCATGTTGTTGCCTGGATCGCCTTACCGCATCGCAAGGTTGTGGCCCAGCCTGAAACGAACCATGGGCTGGTAGGCGCTGTCGCGGCG
>JANWHV010000251.1 GCA_025450255.1 Chloroflexota bacterium
GCCTTGACCATCTCATGCTCCACGATTTTGCAGACCGCCTCGGCCTGCTCGTCCCGTGCCTCCACCACGATTTCGTCGTGTACGGTGTTCACCACGCGCGCGTCGTAGCCTTGCAGCGCCTCGTGCAATCCGACCAGGGCCAGCTTGGTCATGTCCGCGTTCGAATTATGGACGATCAAGCCGTTTGCCATGAAACGGCCGGTCGTGCTGTTCACCACGTCATACATCTCCACCCATGTATCGGTTAGCTCGACGTGGCGCACTCGAGCACCGCGGCCGTACGTCTTCTCGCGTACGGACCCGGCTATGCTTACCGCCTTCGCTTGCTTGAGGGGGTTCATGAAGCCGACGCGCGCCGCGAATATCGGCATGTCTTTCTTGAGCACCTGCACGACGGTCCGGTCGCCCAGGTACGAGCGGATGCGGCTTCGAATGCCGAACAGCAACAAAGCCTGCTGAACTTCGCGTGCCCAGTCGAGATGTGCGAGTCCCTGACCGAATACCAGAATGGCGCCATCCGGTGCGACGGCGCCGTCGCCGTCGAACATCCCACGCAAATAGCCGGCAAGCACCTGGCTGTCGTGCCAGGCGTTGTCCGGAATGCGCGCCTTAACGCCCGACGCGCGCAATTGCCCTACCAAGCCACGAGATGACACGGTCAGTTTATGGAAGCGTCTTGGTTGATGCGCGGTGATTCGTATCCAGTGACCAACATGACCAGGTTCCACGCGGCGTGCCTGTAGCCGCGGCGGCATCTCTTCATGCTCGGCCACGAGCAGGCCGGCCGCGCCACTCGCCAAACTGCCGTCCGAGGCGAGACGGCCAAGCCTCTCGCCCCGGCCGGCTGAATTCTCAATCTTGCTCGGCGATACTTCTCGGCCGTTCCAGGACCCGCCGCACGTGGCAGCCGGGAGGCTGGTCGCGCATGACCAGGCCGGCACGCCCTCGGTAAGCATCACACGGTACTGGGGTTTGAACTCGCCAGGCGTCTTCCACATGTAGCGCCCGTTGGGATCGCGGATCAAGAACCGGTGATCGGGGCTGCACTCGATGTAGTGGCCGCCCCACAGCGTCACTCTCACCAGTTGCTTCATGCCGCTGGGCATGACCATCGCGTCCGCGAACTGGTGGCCGTCCCATACGCTAACCTGTTCGCCCACCAAGCCGGCGATCGGCACATAGCCGCGGGTCCGCTCGTGAATGCGCGCGTTCCCAGCCAGGCAGCCCTGGATGGGTGAGTTCTTGCCCTGCCGCTCGATGCTGGCCCGCTTCTTGTTGTACTCGGGATCGTTCGAATCGATCGGGGCATAATAGCGCCGCCGCCCAAGCATGGTGATGCTGTAGCCCTTCCGCACAGCCTCGCGCGCTGCCTTATCGAGCCAGCGCTGGATGCCGGAATATGCCTTGAAATACTGCTCGATCAGGGCTTTGGCCTCGTCGGTGGAAACACCAAGCTGCACGCCCAGAGCGGCGGGCCCGCGACCGTAGGCCAGACCAAAGTTGATGACCTTGGCCGCGCCGCGCTGTTTCTTGTCCACCAGATCGGGCGCCACGCGGAACATCTGGCTGGCGGTGAGCTGATGCAGATCGCCGCCGGATTGGAAGGCATCCACGAAGGCGGGATCCTCGCTGAGCTGCGCCAGAATACGTAGCTCCGCCTGGCTGTAGTCGCAGGTGATCAGCTTATAGCCGGGAGGGGCGACGAAGCAGGCACGGAAATCGCTGGTGGCCGGTATCTGCTGGACGTTGGGGTTGGTGCAGGAGAAGCGCCCGGTGTCGGCGCCAAGCTGGTTGAAGTCCGGGTGGATACGGCCGGTCCTGGGATGGATCAATTCGAGGAACTTCTCGCCGAAAGCGGAGAGCATCTTCTCGAAGCCGCGATACTCCAGCAGCTTCTTGATGGCGGGATGATCGTATTTCTGCAGCGTTGCCTCCATGGTGTCCGGCATCACGATGCCCATGCGGCCAAACGTTTCCAGAAGCTGCGCGTTGCTGTTGAGATTGATGGCCGGGCCGCCGAACAACGATTGCTGCGCCACGTAATCCGAAACCAACATGCCGAGCTCGTCGGCGGCGCGATCGCGCTCGGCCTGCGCCGAGTCGATAATGGTGCGCCAGCGTGCCTTGTCGATCAAGCAGCCGGCCAATTCCATCTCGCCCACGGCGACGACGGTCTTGAACTCGAGCAGCGCCACTTCCAGCATCTTCTCGCGCTTGAGCGCCTCTCGCTGCTGTGTATAGATGGTGAAGAGGATAAGGGCATCGCGGGCGGCGTAGCGGAGTTGCTCGTGCGAAAACTCGCCCGTCTTGTCGATGAAGCTGGTACGGACGGACTTGTCCAGGGTGACGCCCGCGTATTTTCGTGCCAGGCTGGCCAGGCCGATTTCGCGGCTGATGCCGGCCGTGAGCACGCGCTCCGCGAGCATGGTGTCATACATGCGGCGCATGCCGATACCCACCTGGTACCGCAGCATTTTGTAGTCGAATTTGGCGTTCTGTAGCAGCTTCAGGACACGGTCGTCCTCGAGGATCCGGCGCAGGGGGCGCGGATCCACGCGCCGGACGTCGACCAGGTACGCGCGCCTGGGCGTGGCGACCTGCACCAGCAGCAGCGCATTCTCGGCGAAGGGGTCGAGGCCGGTGGTCTCGGTATCGACGGCAATCACAGGCTCGCCCGACAATTCGGCCACCACCTCGGCGAGTCGCGCTTGCTCGGTGATCAGCTCGAACTCCGCGTTGATCGCTTGCGCGCTGATCGCCACGTCCGGCCCGTCTACCTCGACGTCAAACAGGGCGCCCGCGTCGTCCGCGGTGACGGTATGCACGGAGGGCGCGCTTTGCGCCGCCGGCTCGGCGGGCGATGCCGGCGCGTCGCCATTCTCGTCGTTCAGATCGATCGGGGCAACGGTCAGCTCAGGTAGGTCGGCAAGCGCCGCGGCGCGCTTTGCGGCGCCATTGCTCCGGCCGTTGGCGCCGCTCGACGCCGCTCGGGCAGGCTTTGCCTGTTCCAGGGGCGTATTGGCTTGCGCGGCGCGCGTGGGCTCCTGTCCCCGGACGCTGGGCTTCGTTTCGGGCATGGCCGTGCCGTTAGGCGTTGAGGCGGCGGATTGCTGGGCGGCAGCGCGGACCAGCTCGCGCGCTCGGGCAATCGCTTGCCGAATGACGCGATCGGGAACGGCGTAGACCTTGCGATCCATGGCATCCTCGGGCGGGCGCGCGCCGCACTGGGGGCAGGCGGGAAGATCGGGATTGAAGGCCAGCTCGCAGGCCACGCACGGCATATAGCGTTTGAGATTTTGCCCGCAGGCGGGGCAATCGACATGATGGCTGAAGGGGAGCGTATCGGGGAGGGACGCCACGGTCAGGCAGAAGTGGCAGGTGATCTTCGTGGTAACAAGCATGTGGCGGAAGGCTCCTGGGGGCCTGGACGAGATGCGGCGCGAGCCATGACCGCCCGCATGAGACATTGTACGGGCAATACGCGGAACAGTGGGCGGCCCTCGCCCATAACCCTGCCCGTGTTTTGGAAACTTCGCGTCGCTTGCTCCGGTTGCTCTATACATGTGTCACTCCCTATCCACGCAGCTTGAGATAGCTCTGATACCGGCGCGCGCTCACCCTGCCATCGGCGACCGCCGCCCCGATCGCGCAGTCGGGCTCGCGCAGGTGGCGGCAGTTCATACCGAACTGGCATTGGCCCACCAATGGCCGCATCTCCGGGAAAGCGTTCGCCAGCTCGGCATCCTTGACGTCCCACAGCCCGAACTCCCGCATGCCTGGCGTGTCGATCAGGCTCCCGCCAACCTCAAGAGGGAACATCTCCAGGTGCGTGGTGGTGTGCTTCCCCTTGTTTGTCGATTGGCTTACCTCGTTGACTCGCAGGCCGAGGTTGGGCTGAATGGCGTTCAGCAGGCTGGTCTTCCCCACGCCCGAGGGGCCGACCAGCACGGAAACGCGATCGGCGAGCGTCTGCTTGAATTGCGGGATCCCCTCGCCGTTCACGATGCTGGTCAGCAGCACCTGATAGCCGACGCGGCGGTAGGTCTCAACCTCGGCCAGAAGCTCGGCGGAGGCGCCGAGGTCCAGCTTGGTGAGACAGATAATGGCGGTCAGGCCAAGCCACTCGGACGCGGCCAGGAAGCGGTCCAACCCTTCCCATTTCGGGGTCGGATTCGCGCAAGCGACGATGGTCATGATCTGGTCGACGTTTGCCACTATCACCTGTTCCAGCGGTTTGTTGCCGGCGGCGCGGCGCACCAATTTGCTCTTCCGTGGCAGCACGCCGGTGATCAATCCCTCGCCGTCGCCCGCGTCGACAAAGCACACCATGTCGCCGATTGCCACGGGGTCGACCTGCTTGATGTCCTTCACCTCCATGACGCGACGGCGAAAGGATGTGGGATCCGCGATCGGATAGACGAGCTGTTTCCGGAGCATATTGGAGATAGCGCATTCCACCACCCGGCCGCCGGTATGTACCCAGTAGCGGCCGACCGTCTTTTTGCACACCATGCCCGTGGCGTCCGCATCAGGAGCCGGGGCCTCGACAACCGGGTCGTCCGTGCCGCTCGTCATCGCGGCCGGACTGGCGGCGCCGGCCTTGCCGTGTTTGCCGTTGACGGGCCGCCCATGCTTGTCTTTTTGCAGCCGAGCCTTACCCGTAGCGCGGGACTGGCGGCCCATGCTCAAGAAACGGTGGCCGTCGCCATCCATATCGTCGTATCCCGATCCACCGAAAAGCGGCGTATCGAGATCCTCGTAGGTTGGGTCGCCCAGATCCGCGTAGTCTTCCGTAAGACGGTGCATCCGATTTCCTTCCGCGTGCTGCCGAACAGAGCCCGTGGCCGGAAACAGGGCACGGCCACGGGAGATGTCCCGCGGCCGTGGCAACAGGGGCGGCCAGGGGACGAAACCGGCCCGTGACGCATGAAGTACTCCATGCCACGGGCAGCGGCGCGCCGTGGCCGAAAGCTCGGGAGCCGGAAAACCCTACGGAAGACGCCTGTACCGGACCGCCACTCAAGCGGCGGCGCGGTCACGATGACGGCGGATTGGCAGGGACCGGCCAGAGTCTAGGAGGAGAACATCTCCAACTCGGCAGGCGCGCCTCGCTCAAGCGCATGA
>JANWHV010000252.1 GCA_025450255.1 Chloroflexota bacterium
GGCATGGAGTACCTGGATTGCACCCTTGCCTGGGGACCGCTGATCCTGGGTCATTGTCATCCGGCGATCACGGCGGCAGTGGCCGCGCAGCTTGAGCGCGGGCATATGTTTGGCGCCCAGCACGCAATCGAGGCGGAGGTCGCCGAACGCCTGGTGACAATCCTGCCGTGCGCGGATCTCGTTACCTATGCCAGCTCCGGAACGGAGGCAATTCAGGTGGCCCTTCGCCTGGCGCGCGCCCACACCGGCCGGCACAAGGTGGTCAAATTTGAAGGGCATTATCACGGCTGGAGCGATGCCGCGCTCGTCAGCTACCACCCATCGTTGAGCGCGGTCGGCCCGGTGGCATCACCGAACGCCGTTCCCGGGACGGGCGGTCAATCGATGGCGGCGCTTGGTGACGCGATCGTCGTGCCCTGGAACGACGCTGTCGCCCTGGCCGCCGTCCTTGAGCATCACGAATCTTCCATCGCGGCCGTGCTGATGGAGCCGGTCCTCTACAACTCGGGTGTAATCGCCCCGGCGCCTGGTTATCTGGAGACCGCGCGTGCGCTATCGGCTCAATATGGCGCGCTGCTGATATTCGACGAGGTAATTACAGGATTCAGGTTGGCGCTGGGCGGAGCGCAGGAGTTTTATGGCGTCACGCCGGACATAGCGGTGTACGCGAAGGCCGTGGCCGCGGGCTTTCCGCTCAGCGTGATTGCCGGCCGCCGCGAAATCATGGACCTGATCACATCGGGCACGGTGGCCCACAGCGGCACCTACAACGGCAATCCAATCTGCCTGGCCGCGGCGGCCGCGGCACTATCCGAGCTAAGCCGGCCAGGCATCTACGAACATCTCCATCGCCTTGGCACGGCCCTGGCCGATGGCGCGCGGGAGATTCTGGCGCGGCATTGCGTGGCCGCGGTGGTCAACCAGCTAGGTCCCGTCATGCAGATCCTGTTTACCAAGCAACCGAGCGTCGCCGACTATCGATCGTTCGCGGCCTGTGACGCGGAGTTAAACGCGTCCCTCACGCTGTGGTTAAGGAGGAACGGCGTGCTGATCCTTCCGGATGGGCGATGGTACTTGGCTACCGTACATACCGATGAAGACGTGCTCAACGCACTTATGGCGCTGGACAGGAGCCTCGACGCCATATGCTCGGGTAGCGTCGCCTGACACGGCACAACTCACCGATCGTGTAGCGAGTAAAAGAGGGCGGTGGTATGCGCATAACGGACATCCGCGTGACACAGGTGCTGATTCCCATGGAGGCGCCGCTGCGCTGGAGCATGGGCGTGGAGACGGGCACCACGCGAGGCATCATCGAGGTCTTCACCGACGAGGGGATTACTGGAATCGGCGAGACATATGGCGGCAATGAAATCGTCCATGCGGTCGAGACGGCAAAACCACTGCTGATCGGCCTTGACCCTCTGCGGACCGGGCTCATTCAGCACCGCCTCGGCGTCTTTTGCATCTCATATGAGACGCAGGTGCCGGCCGTAGCGCGCGCGGGTATCGAGATGGCTTGTCTCGACGCCGCCGGCAAAGCGATCGGCCAGCCCGTCCACGCGCTGCTCGGCGGCGCGGTCCGCGATCGTGTGGAAGTCGCCGCATACCTGTTCTTCCGCTATCGGAGCGATCGAGGTGTCGGCGGCGAGGACTCACCCGAGGCAATTGTTTCGCGCGCGGAGGAGCTGGTTGAGCGTCACGGCCTGCGCGCCATCAAGTTAAAGGGGGGCGTACTGCCGCCTGAGGACGAGATGCGGGCCGTACGCCTACTGCGTGGGCGGTTTCCCGACAGCCCGCTGCGCTGGGACCCAAACGCCGCCTGGTCGGTCGAGACTTCGATTCGCGTCGCCCGGCGACTGGATCGCGAAGGCATCGACCTCGAGTACCTCGAGGATCCCACGTCAAACCTGGAAGGCATGAGCCAGGTGCGCAAGGCGGTGCCCAGCATCCCACTGGCCACCAACATGTGTCTGGTGAGCTACGAACAGCTAGCACCGGGCATTCGCACGCATAGCGTGGATGTGATTCTGTCAGACGTACATTTTTGGGGCGGGTTCCAGGCCAATCAAAAGATGGCGGCCGTTGCCGAGGCTTTCGGCATCGGCATCGGCATGCACAGCGATCGCGAGCTTGGCATATCCACGGCGGCAATGGTGCATCTCGCGGCCGCCTTGCCACGGCTTGTCTATGCCATTGATAGCCACTATCACGATCAAGTGGATGACATTATTACCGAGCCATGGGCCTACCACGAGGGCCATTTCGTGGTACCGCAAGGCCCAGGATTGGGTGTGACGCTGGATCCGGAGAAGGTCGAAAAATATCACCGACTCTATCTAGAACGCGGGGCAACCAACGAGTTTTACGATCCGTGGCGCCCATCGTGGGTACCCGCGCTGCCCATATTTTGATAGCGTGCTCGGGAGATGCCGGTGTCGCGTGCCAGGGATCAGGCCAGGATTGAAATCCGTCCGCTCGAACATGGTGATGCCAAACGGCTCGATGCGCTCTTTCATTCATTGGGCGATCGAAGCCGGCATTGGTTTCATCCGCATCCGTTTGACAAAGAGACGGCGGAGGCGCTGGTGGCCGCAATCGCGAATCCCGATGAGCGCCGCTATCTGATGATTGGTCACCTTGAAGCACGTGAAGTGGTGGTGGGGTATGGCTTTCTCATGGAGCTCGACGCCGAGATGCCGACCCTTGGCATCGCGATAGCCGATCGCGAGCACGGGCGGGGGTACGGGGAGCGTATGATGCGCTACCTGATCGAGACCGGCCGGGAACTTGGCAAGCGCGGCATTCAACTGACGGTCTATGACGACAACGCCGGCGCTCGCCACCTGTACGAGCGTTGCGGATTCACGACACGGCGAATCGTGCATCACATGGATATCGTGTTCGACAAGGAGCACACGTGCGCATAGTCATTGGCTCGCTGCAACACGAGGCGAACACATTTTCACCGCGCTTGACGGACCTCGACGACTTTCAAGCGGGCTACCTGTATACCGGGCAACACCTTCTCGACCAGCTCGGGCCCCGCCAGTTCGAGATCGGCGGAGCATGCGAAGTAGCTGCCGCGGATGGCATGACTTTGATTCCTACCGTCGCATGCTGGGCCATGCCGTCAGGTCGCGTGCGGCGGGCCGCGTACGAGTCGCTAAAACAAACGATTCTGAGCGGGATCAGCGCGGCCGGCGCGATCGATGGGATGTTACTGGTGTTGCACGGGGCGATGGTCGTCGAGGACATCGACGACGGGGACGGCGATCTGCTTGACGCAGTGCGCGCGGCGATTGGCATGTCAATCCCGCTCGTGGCCAGCCTCGATTTGCACGCCAACATCACGGCGCGGATGGTCGCGGCCGCTGACGCCCTCGTCGGCTACCACACAGTGCCGCACGTCGACCATTTTGATACGGGTCAGCGAGCGGCGAGGCTGCTGCGCCGGCTTGTTCGCCACGATGCACGGCCGGAGCCCGCCTTCCGCAAGATCCCGATGATCGCGCCGGCGGAGAAGCACGACACGAGCCGCGACCCCATGAAATTCCTGATGGATCAGGTGCGGCAGGTAGAGGACGAGAAGGGCATACTGGCCGCCGGGCTCTACCCCGTGCAGCCATGGATCGACGTCGCCGAACTCGGCTGGGCCGTGGTGGTGGTTTCCGACCGCAATCGACCGCTTGCTGAATACCATGCCGATCGCCTCGCGAAGCTTGCCTGGGAGAGCCGCGAGGCATTCCTGGTGGAGAAAGTGCCGGTTGCCCAGGCGGTCACGCGGGCGCTGGAGATAGCTGGGCAGCCCGTGGTGTTGTCCGACACCGGCGACGTGTCGAGTGGAGGCGCGCCGGGCGATAGCGCCGCGCTGCTCACGGCGCTGATCGAAGCCGGGATGCCATGTCCGGCGTTGCTCGACATAGTCGACCCACCAGCGGTGCGGCGCGCGATCGCGGCCGGTATAGGCACGACATTTAGCCTCACCCTGGGCGGCGCCATCGATACGATCAGGCAACACCCGGTGACGGTCAGCGCTCGCGTAGCGGCACTGACGGACGGTAGGTTCGTGATAAACGGCCCTTCGCTCCGTGGATACCAGGCGAATCTTGGTCGAACGGCCGTGCTCGAAGTGGGCTCCGCTTCAATCGTGGTGCATGAGCGCGCCGAGATGAACATCGACCCGGCACTCTATCGGGCGGTCGGGCTGGAGCCGTTACGAACAAAGATCGTGCAGGTAAAGTCCCCGTGCGGCTTCCGCGCCGCCTATGAGCCGATCGCCGCCGATATCATGTTGCTCGACTCCCCTGGATGCACGACGACGAACTTCGCGGAGCTTGGGTATCGGCGAGCCCCGCGTCCGCTCTATCCGCTCGATGGCGGCATGGCCGGCCCGTAGGCAGCGCAAGCGCGTGAAGCTCTGTGAACGCGCGCTTGCGCCATGAGACCTGATACGACAGATAACCGTATTCGCGATAAGGAATACTCGTTGAGCACCACGGACGTCATAGTGATCGGCGCCGGCCATAACGGCCTGGTCGCGGCATTCTATCTTGCGCGAGCAGGATACGCGGTACAGGTGCTGGAAGCACGGGACATCATTGGCGGCGCCTGCACGACGCGGGAACTGGTTCCAGGCTACAAGTTTTCAACCTGCGCGAACCAGGTCCACTGCTGGAGGCCCAAGATAGTGGCCGAAATGCGCCTACTGGAGCGCGGTCTGACGGTTGGCGGTCGCGAGGTCGATACAGCAATATTGCCGGCGAACGCACCGTTTACGTGGTGGCCCGCCACCGAGGAGACGCAGCGCGAGATCCGTCGATTTTCACATGCTGACGCGGAAGCGTGGCCACGCTGGCTTGCATTCTGGGAGAAGGCAGGATCGACTTTCGAGCCATATTTGTTGGGCTACCCGCCAAGCATGGCGGATCTACGGCAACGGGCACATGACCTCGATACAGAGGAGATCCTTTCGACCATCCTCACCACGTCCCTGGCCGAGCTTGCCGATCGCACCTTCGAATCGGCGATGATGCGTGACGCCATTGGGACGCCGCTCGACATAGGTAGTCTCTACGACAAGGGTACGGGCTTGCTCAAGGCGCTTGAGGTCGCCAATGACGGAGATGATAGAGGTAGCGGCCACGTGCCTCGAGGCTACGTGCGCGGCGGCATGGGGCAGATTACCCAGGCAATGGCCGAGGCGGTGCGCGAACACGGCGGTACGATCCGCTCCGGTGCGCCGGTACGGCACATCCTGGTAGAAGACGGGCACGCACGCGGCGTCGAGCTGGACTCCGGCGAGCGAATCGGCGCGCGCGTCGTGGTCTCCAACGCCGACGTAAAGCGGACCTTCCTGCGCCTGATCCCGGATGGCGCGGTGAGCATGGCACTGATCGAGAAGATCCGGCAGTTGCGGACGGACATCGCGCCGCTCAAGTTCCATTGCGCGTTGTCCGAAGCGCCGGAATTCCATGCGTTTCCCGACTCGGATTTGCCGATCAGGGGCATATTGTCGATCGGTTCCGGTCGCGAGTATAGAGAGCGATCGTGGGACGACGCGCGCCACGGGCGTCTACCCAAGGCGCCGCACATGGCATTGCATACGCCGAGTGCCTGGGACGACTCGCTGGCGCCGCCGGGCCACCACACCGTTTCGATATGGATTCTGTTCGCGCCGGCGCGGTTGGCGGAGGGAACGTGGCCAGAGCGCCGCGAGGAGATGGCTGAGCGCTTAATTTCCATGCTGGACACGTACTCGCCGAACTTTCGGCGCGCCCTGGTAGATCACGTGCTGCTCACGCCGTGGGACCTGGAGGAACAGGTGCTGCTGACCAACGGCAGCATCCATCATGTCGATATCATTCCAGGTCAGATGCTGTGGCAGCGCCCGTTGACGGAGCTATCGCGGTACCGGGCGCCAATCCAGGGCTTGTACCTATGTGGGGCAGGCCAGCATCCTTATGGTGAAGTGAGCGGAGGGCCTGGGCATAACGCCGCGCATGCCGTGCTGGAGGATCTCGGGGCGATCGAGCCGGGCTCATGGGAACAACGGAGACTTCATTGAGCACGTACAAACCGGATGCAGCGGAGAACAGCCTCAGCGGCAAGGTACTGATCGTGACGGGGAGCACCCAGGGCCTGGGCGAGACTTTGGCGCGCCGTGCGGCGTACCTACACGCGGCGGGCATCGTGGTGTGCGGACGCAACCAGGAGAAAGGGCGCCGCGTGGCCGAGCAGATCGAGAGTATCGGCTGCCCGTGTCTCTACGTCCCCGCGGACCTGGCGCAAGAGGAGGGCTGTCGACAGATTGTGCGGCAATGCGACGCGCGCTTTGGACGGCTGGACGGCCTGGTGAATTCCGCCGGTCTCAGCTCACGCGGCACCCTGGACGATACCACGGTCGCGCTTTGGGACCAGCTCTACGCCATTAATGTCCGGGCGCCGTTCATCTTGATGCAGGAAGCGGCCCGCGTGATGCGCCGTGAAGGAGCGCGTGGTAGTATCGTCAATATCATCACCATGGGGAGCCATGGCGGCTCGCCGGTGTTGATGGCGTACTGCTCGTCAAAGGCCGCGCTGTCAATTCTGACCAAGAACGTTGCCTATCAGTTGCAGCCGGACCATATTCGTGTCAACGGCATCAATATCGGCTGGACTGAGACCGAAGGTGAACATATGGTGCAACGGGCAACCGGCCAGCCGGGCGACTGGTTGGCGCGCGCGGCGACGGAACGGCCGTTTGGCCGGCTGCTGGAGCCTCGTGACATCGCGCCGGTGGTAACGTACTTGCTGAGCGACCTGGCCGAGATGGTAACGGGGTCGGTAATCGACTTTGACCAGACCGTCAACGGGCCGTATGGCGAGCACGTCAAGCCTGGAGCGCGCCAGACCTGAGGCCAGATCCGGCGACGGCGCCGAGCACGCTATTTTCGGCGTGGACCGCAAGGCCAGGCAAAACAAGGGGCCAGGTCTGGGGTCCCCCCCGCAATACAGCAGTGGACCAGCA
>JANWHV010000253.1 GCA_025450255.1 Chloroflexota bacterium
ACTGGCCGGCGTGCCGTCGGTGCTCGCTCGCTCACATGTCATGAGTCTTGTCGTCGCCGACCGCGCTCTGTTCCTGGTTTGCCTGATCTCAACACTTGCCGCCACGGTACTGCTGCTGCCAGTCGTAGACTCACACGACGTAGAGAAACGCCGTGCAACGGGCGTTCACACGGCCCCTCGCGCTCGACAGCGCATACCCTTCACGCTAACCTGGCGATTGGCGGTGTTCTTTACCCTGCAGGGCGCCGGCCTTGGCCTCGTCGTGCAGCTTTTACCCTTGTGGTTCGCGCTCCGCTTCGACACTACCGCCGCGTCAATCGCGCCCTGGTTTTCCGCCGCTCAATTCGTCGGCTTCCCGTTCCTCCTCATCGTGCCCTGGCTGGCGCGGCGCATAGGCGTGGCGCGCGTAATCGTGCTCGTTGCCCTGTCGAGCACGTTGCTGCTGGCGGGCGTGCCGCTCATGCCGGCCTTGCCCCTTGCCGCGATGTTTTATATTGCGCGTTCAGGCCTTGTGTCCATGCAGTGGCCTGCCCAACATTCGTTCCTGCAGGGCGCCGTCGAGCCTCGGCTCCGCGCCACGGTGACCAGCATCACGCTCGGCTGCTGGAGTACCGCCAATGCCGTGATGCCGCTGCTGTCCGGTTATTTGTTCGACCGCGGCCTGTTATCGTTGCCGCTTTTTCTCGGCACCGGCTGCTATGCGGCGGGCGCGCTTTGGTTCGCTTTCGCGCTTCGCCGCATTCCGCTACCCGAAGAGCGACTGGATTATATGCCTCTGGAAGTGGCCGAGCACATGGTGGCGCCCGCGACCTGACTCCGCGTGTCACGGTCTAACGGACTAATCGCGCCAGGATTTGACCCAGCAGGATCTGTCGCGTCCGCGTCCGTGCGTTCCGGACTGGGGTGTTCGCGGTCCGTGCTCGTTACTCAAGCCGGCGGATCGTTTGCGCCGCTCAACTAAATTGACGGTGCAATGGCTCTATGCTAGAGTTGCACCAATTGATTTAACGTGGGTTTAACACTGCGTTAGGCAAGTCTTAACATCGCTGCCCCTACTATAGGTAGGAGATCGCCGGGCTCCAGGGCAACGTGACGCACAAGGGCGCTGTGCTCGCGCGGCCGGTGTCGCGAGAAGGGATACGGATATGGTGGGCCCGTAGCACCAGGGCTGGCTTGGAATCGATAGGTACCTCGCACTCGTCATCATTCGATCGTGGACAAATCATTCGGCGGAGCCTCTTCCGTTCCGCGAAACTTTATCTGGAGGTTATTCGAGGCATGAGCACCAATCACATCAACCGGCGCGAGCTGCTGAAACGCGGCGCCATTGGCGGCGTCGGACTCGCCGGCCTTGGCGCGGGTCTTGGCTCATTCGACGTGGGACGCGCCTTCGCGCACGCTGACGACGCCGCTGCCACCGGCCTCGACCCGATGCTTGTCGCGGCGGCCAAGAAGGATGGCCACCTCAATACGATTACGTTGCCGGTGGACTGGGCCAACTACGGCGAGATCATGAACACCTTCCAGAAGCGCTATGGCATCGTGATTGCGGATGCCATTCCTAACGGCAGTTCGGCTCAGGAAATCGCGGCGATCAAGAATCTCAAGGGACTGAAACGAGCCCCTGACGTCGTCGATGTTTCGCAGGCGTGGGCCGCTACTGGCGCGAGCAGTGGCCTTTTCGCGCCGTACAAAGTGGCGACCTGGAGTACCATTCCCAACAGCATGAAAGAGCCCACCGGCCTCTGGTACGGCGACTACTACGGCGTGATTGCATTCATGTCGAACAACAGCACCGTCAAACAGGCGCCAAAGGACTGGTCGGACCTTACGAGCCCCACGCTAAAGGGTCAGGTGGCCCTGGGCGACGATCCGCGCAAGGCCGGCGAGGCGTTCGCCGCGGTGTTCGCGGCCTCCTTGGCAAACGGCGGCTCCCTGGACAACATTGAGCCCGGCATCGAGTTCTTCTCCAAGCTGAAGAAGTCGGGGAACTTTATCCTGAGTCAGGCATTGAACGCGAACTTCGCCAAAGGCGAGATGGGCGTGGCAATCCGCTGGGATTATTTGCTTCTCGCGGCCCGCGACGGATTCAAGAACAATCCGTCCGTAAGCGTGAATATTCCGTTGCACGGTCGTTATGCCGGTCCGTATTTCCAGGCAATCAGCAAGTTCGCGCCGTATCCCAACGCCGCGAAGTTGTGGCAGGAATTTCTCTATAGTGATGAAGGGCAATTGCTCTTCTTGAAGGGCTACACGCACCCGGCTCGCTATGCGGATCTGGCGAAGCGCAAGATGATTCCAGCAGCGCTCGCCTCCAAGCTTCCATCCGCCGATCAGTACGCGGGCATCAAGTTCGCTACCCTGGCGCAGATCAACAACGCGCAAAAGGTGCTGCAGGCCCAATGGGGCCCGAAAGTCCGCGGCCACTCGGCGCTACGATCTAGACGTCTGGGAACGGGCCGGCACATGACGCCGGCCCGTTCCCACAGTTGCAAAGGCCCCTCCGCGCGACTTCACCCTTGGAGATGGAATGGCGACGGTTGCCGACGAATCAACGCTTTCCCACCCGGGCGCGGCCAGCTTAGTGCCCCTGCCGGCGGCAGGAGGCGCGCGACGAAGGCTCGTTCTCCTGTGTCTTCCCCTTGCGCCTTTCTTTCTCTTTGTCATCATCTTTCTTTTGCTGCCGACGGTCTGGCTCGTGGTAGGCGCGTTTCAGAACACGGCGGGATCTTTCACCACCGACAACATGCGATCACTGACTAGCGGCGATAATCTCGACGCATACAAAACAAGCATTGAGCTTAGCGTGACTACCGCGCTTACCGGCGCGATTTTTGGTTTCTTCGTGGCCTATGCCATGGTGCAGGAGGGCGCGCCGGGCTGGATCCGCGCGCTGCTCTCCACGTTCGCGGGCGTTGCTACGAACTTCGCCGGCATTCCTCTAGCCTTCGCGTTCGTGGCTACGCTCGGCACCACCGGTGTCGTCACCGTGTTCCTCAACGGCCACGGCGTGCACATTTATCAGAGCGGCTTCACCGTGTACTCGTTCGGCGGCCTTGTAATGGTGTACACCTATTTTCAGATGCCGCTCATGTTGCTGGTTATCAGTCCGGCGCTTGACGGCCTGCGGCGAGAGTGGCGCGAAGCGGCGACCAGCCTTGGCGCGAGCAAGAGCCAGTTTTGGCGCTGGGTTGGCCTGCCGATTCTCTGGCCGTCTCTACTTGGCGCCTTCGTGCTCTTGTTTGGCAGCGCGTTCTCGGCCTACGCGACAACCGTGGCTCTCGTCGGCTCACAAATTAACCTGGTGCCAATACGCATCGGAAGCATACTCTCCGGCGATTTCGCGGCGGACCCAAATCAAGCGAATGCGCTAGCCGTCGGCATGATCGTCATCATCGCCGCTGTTATGGTTGTGTACGCCGTGCTGCAGCGTAGAACGAGCCGGTGGCTGCGGTGAAGCGCCTCCCGCTGAGCCCCTGGAACATATTCTGGCTCGTATTGGCCACCGTCTACTTCCTGCTCCCGTTATACGGGACGGCTGAATTCAGCTTGGAAACCGGTGCGGGTAAATATGGCTTCGACGCATACCATCACGTCATACAGGACACGAGCCTCCAGGAGATTGATTTCAAGGACACCTTCCCGCTCTCGCTCAAACTTGCGGTGGCCACGGTCTTGATGAGCACGCTGCTGATGGTGCCGACCGTATACTGGGTCAATCTTAAATTGCCGCGCGTGCGTCAAGCTCTGGACTTCATTTCCGTGCTTCCGCTCGTCGTGCCGCCGATAACCCTGGCGGTAGGCATCCTTCAACTTTTTCAGGCGGGCAGTCAACGGACATCAGGGCTAGCCGGTGTGTTCGTCGGCAATCCGTCGGCCTGGTTGCTATCGGGTCCGCAAGTTCTGGCGCTAGCCTACGTTATACTTGCCTTGCCGTTTACCTATCGCTCACTCGACGCCGGCATGCGCGCAATCGATCTCAAGACATTAAATGAAGCGGGTCAGAGCCTGGGGGCGAGTTGGTACACCGTGCTTTGGGCCGTCATACTGCCGAACCTGAGATTCGCTATCCTGTCCTCGGCTTTTCTTGCCGTCACTCTGGTGATGGGCGAGTATACAATGGCCAGCATCATGCTGTTTAATACCTTTCCAACCTTCATGTTTACTGTTACCACCGGCGGAGAGGCTCATCAGGGAGCCGCACTCGCGATAATCAGCCTCCTGCTTACCTGGGTGGCGTTGCTTGGAATCCTGCTGGTCGGCCGCGGTTCTGGACGCCGCACTACAACGGTTGCGGGAGCGAGGTAAATCGATGGCCGTACTCGAACTGCAGGGGCTACGCAAGCAATTCGGCGAGGTTGTCGCGTTGCAGAGTCTTGACCTGAGCATCTCCGCCGGAGAATTCGTAACGTTTCTCGGCCCGAGCGGCTGCGGCAAGACCACCGCGCTACGTATCGTCGCCGGGTTCGAATACCCAGACGTTGGCCGCGTGCTCGTTGGCGGCAAGGACCTTACCAGGACGGCGGCGAACCGGCGCGATATGGGTATGGTGTTCCAGGCATATAGCCTGTTCCCTAATCTTTCGGCACGTGATAACGTAGCCTTCGGTCTGCGGGTACGGCGCGCCTCGCGCGCGGACCGCTTGAAGCGCGCGGCTGAATTGCTCGAACTGGTCGGACTGAGTGCCGCCGCCAATCGCTTCCCTCACCAGCTCTCGGGTGGACAACAGCAGCGCGTGGCGCTGGCGCGGGCTTTAGCCATTCAGCCGAGCGTCCTGCTGCTGGACGAGCCACTCTCCGCTCTCGACGCCAAAGTCCGCGTACAATTGCGCGAGGAAATACGAAGGATTCAGACCCAGCTTGGCATCACGACCTTATTCGTGACCCACGATCAGGAGGAGGCACTCTCGATTTCGGATCGCGTCGTGGTGCTCTCCCAGGGTCGTATCGAGCAGGTCGGCACGCCGACCGAGATTTACGGTGACCCCCGCACCGTTTTTGTCGCCCAGTTCGTGGGAACCATGAATCGAATCGAGGGCACGGTCTCGCCCGGCAACGCGGGTACCGTCGATTGTGCGGGGGCGGTGCTGCGTGTGGATGCCGCTCGGGAACACCGTGCGGGCGATCGAGTGCTGGTTCTTATCCGCCCTGAGGCCGTTACCATCGCCGCGCCAGGCGCGGTGGACGATCAGGCTGAGGCAATGCTCCGCGGCGGGGTCATTTCACGCATCTTCCTCGGCGCGACAACGCGTTTGACCGTGCAGTGCAGCGTCGGCGAAGTCAAGGTTGACATCGGTAGCCTCCGTGCCTTGCAGGTGCCCGATCGCGAGGAAATCGCGCT
>JANWHV010000254.1 GCA_025450255.1 Chloroflexota bacterium
CACGAACGACCTCACGGCGGCCGCGATGTGCTCGAACGACGCTCTCGGTCTTCATGTGAGCGGCGGCGGTGTCCATCCAGCGTTTGGCACCGAGAATCGCATCATCGTGTTACGCGATGAGTATATCGAGCTACTGGGAGCACGGCAGAATACGACGCCGACCGGATTGGTCGGTCGTCTCATTCGTGAAGGGGATGGCCTGGCAGCCTGCATTTTGACCGTTGCCGATCCGGTCGCGGCAGCCGCCTCGCTCGCGGCGAACGGCATAAGCATCGAAGGACCTGTCGCCGGCTCGCTCGACGCGGGACCTGACTTTAGCAGGGCCTGGACGACGATTGCCCCGGCTTCCCCAACCTTGCCGGGTATCCCGTTCTTCATCAGACACGAATCCGAGGGTAATGAGCGAAGGCGATTACTCGCCGGCGCGGTGGGACTGTCGCCGCATCCCCTGGGGGCCACGTATGTCGCGTCGGTAACGCTTGCCGTGCGAGACCTGTCGGAATCCATCAAGTTGTTTAGTCGTGCGTTGGGGCTGGCGCCGTCCGACCGATACGACGACCCGATGCTACAGGCTGGGTGCGCGCGCCTTCCTCTACCCTCGGGCGCCGCGCTCGTGCTTGCCGCGCCCACGCGGCCGGACGCCGGGCCAATCGCAAGCCTCCTACGCGACCGGGGAGAAGGCATGTTCTCTTTCGCGCTGGCCGTTGAAGACCTCGCGGGCGCGGTTCAGAGCCTTCGCGGCCATGGCATCGGGGTGCGAGTCGACGAGCCTGACGGCGTCCTAGTCGCAGCCCAGGTCGATCATCGAAACACCTTGAGCACGCGCATCGGCCTGGTTTCCGCCAGGTGATCGGCCACGCGCGCTGCCGATGAAACCATCGTTCCTATTGACCAGGCGCCGAGCGTTGGTGTCAAATATCAGCGTGAATACCGGAATACATTCCCATTAGAAGGGGCGGCAAGCATGGCTTTGATACAGTTTGTACAAAACTACGATGACCTCAGCAATAACACCGGATTTCAATTCAAGTTTTATTGCGATCGCTGCCATAACGGCTATATGAGTAATTTCGAGCCTAACCGCACCAATGCCACGGAAGGTATCTTGCGCTCAGCCGGCGGCCTGTTGGGCGGCTTGCTCGGCAAGGCCGCGGAAAATATGCAAAATACCGGCCTCGGCCAGTTTGTCGGCGGACGAGAACATGACGCGGCGCTTCAGCGTGCGATCGCCGAGGTAAAAGGCAGCTTCAAACAGTGCCCGCGTTGCGGCACCTGGGTCTGCCCGGAGGTGTGCTGGAACGCGGAGGACGGCGAGTGTACATATTGCACGCCGAAGCTCGCGCAGGAGATTAACCGGATCCGCTCCGATGCGCGCATCCAGCAGCTTCAGACTCGCGCCTATCAGACTACCGAGATCTCCGAGGGCATCGATATCGTCGGCGCGCCAACAGCAACCTGCGTGAAGTGCGGGGCCGCCGCGAGTGGCGGCAAGTTCTGTCAGGAATGTGGGGCGCCGCTCGGCCCGCGGCCCTGCACGAGCTGCGGCGCCTCGCTTGCGCCTAACTCCAAGTTCTGCTCCGAGTGCGGAAGCGCGTCCGCGTAGACGCGCTTGTCGTGGACAAGCAAGACAGGGCCCCGAAGCTCAGGCTTCGGGGCCACTGTTTTTGGTTCACGCGGAGCCTGGTCTACAGGATAGCTATCGCTTTCTCGGCATGGCGATGGCTGCGCGCGCCGGTCGCCATCACGATCGCCACGCCTCGCGAAGAGCTGCGCGCAATCGTGAACTCCTTCTTGAAGTTGCCATGCTTATCCGCTGTCTGCGCGTCGGCTAGTCTGCCGCGCACATAGATGAGCACGATTTCACCTGCCTGGTAACCGTGCCCTGTCACCTTGATCTTGTGCCCACGTAGCACATTGGTCGGGGTGACACTGATGCCGACGCTTACCTTCGCGACAACCCGGAGCTTCGCGGTCGCGTTTCGACCACTTCGGCTACCGGTGGCCTTTACCGTGAACGTGCCATAACGATTTCCCACCGGCACGCGGAAGCCGGCATGGCTGAAGTTGCCGTGCCTATCCGCCGTCACGGCTTGCACCAGGTCATTGTTGAAGCGAATGAGCACGATCTCACCGCCAAAGAAGCCCTTGCCGGAAACCGTAACCGTGTCGCCGCGATGGACCTTGTTATGGTTGACACTGATGCGCGAGCCCGAAGGCGCGGTGGGCTGTACCTTCACGATAGCCGAAGCGTGACGCCCACTGCCGGCGCCGGTGGCGGTCACCTGGCTGGCGCCATAGGGAGCGCTGCCCGGAACCGTAAACCTGGCGTTGGCAAAGTTGCCGCTGCCATCGGCGTTCACCGCTTGCACGATCTGATTGCGGAAGCGTACGAGCACGACTTCACGCGCCGCGAAATTATGGCCGGATACAGTGACGGTCGACCCACGATGCGTCGATCCCGGCGTGACTCCGATGGATGCCGTTATCGGTTGCACCACATAGAGCCGCGCCGCGGCGGCGCGGTTGCTGGAGGCGCCGCTGAGCGTGATCGTATGGGCGCCGAGCGCAAGCCTCGCCGCGTACCGGATAGAGACCACACCTGATTCGTTCGCCGCGGCCGCCTGTACCAGCACGCCGTCGACCCGAGCCAGTACCGTCTCATGAGCCGCGAAACCTGTGCCGGCGATTGTGGTCGTGGCGTTTTGCACGACGGTCGATGGGTTGAGAAACGCGCGGGCCACAATCACGACCGGCGCCGCGGAAACCGTTAACACGGCATTCGCCGTACGCGTGCTCGACGCCCCTGTGGCCGCTACGCCGTATTGGCCGGGAGCCATGGTGGTGGCAACGTTGAACGATCCGTTGGTGAATGATCCCGCGCCGTCGGCCGTTACATTTTGCACAATCTGGTTGTTAAAGCTGATGATCACCGCCTCGCCGGGCGAGAACCCGGTACCGGCAACGGTCACGCGTGACCCTGGCATCGCACTAAGCGGGCTAATCGCGATGCTCGCGTTCGCCGGCTGCGAAAGAATCACCGTGAGCGTCGCGGATGCCGACCGCCCACTTGTGGCGCCCGATAGCTGCACGGGATAGTTCCCGGGAACCGTGCCCGCGGGCACGGAGAAGAGGTAACCCGTGAAACCGCCCGTGCCGGTAGCCGTAACGCTGCCCTGCAGTGTCCCGTTCACACGGATAAGAATCTGCTCGCCGGGCTGGAATCCGGCGCCGCTAAAGACGGTCTGTCCGCCGGCATTGAGGCTCGCCGGCGTAATGGTAAGCGTGGCCGCCGGAACCGGCGCCGGAGTCGGCGTAGGCGCGACCGAATTTGACGTTACGGTTATTTGCGTATTCGCCGATCGCGCACTCGAAACTCCGTACGCCGTAAGCGTATACGTGCCACTCTGCGTTGAAGCTGGTATCAGGACGGAGATTGGACCAAAGGACCCCGCCGCGCTGGCAATGGCCTGCGTGGATGTTGCCGTGCCCAGGAATACGTAGACATGCTCACCCGCCACGAAGCCGGATCCCGATACGCTGAAGCTCGTGCCGGCCTGGACCGTGGACGGCGCCGCGCTAAGCTGTACCGCCGCGGCCGGAACGGCGTGATAGACCTGAATACCAAACGTGCCGCTCGTAGTACCAAACGCGACCACGTGATGGAGTCCGTAGCCCGCTGAGACAAGCGACTGCACCGCGGTCGACATATGCCCCGACCCGTCCGCGATGACGTTGGCGACATAGCCCGAGGCGGTGATCTTCACGATCTCACCCGGTCGGAAGCCAATACCGTCGAACGTAAAGGTCTGGCCAGGCACAACACTGGCCTGACTGAGTGTCAACGTTACCTGCGAGCTGGTAATCGACGACAGCGGGTATAGTCGGCCAATACCCACGACCGGACGTACACCTATCGTGCTGCCGTTCGGAATGGTCAAGATCTGCGTATGGGTCAACTGTGTGGTCGGAGTCGAGGTGTAACCCAGGGCACTGAGCGCCGTCGGGCTCGTAATCCAATGCCGCACGCCGGCCCAATTGAGGTACACCGCCCCGGTGCTCTGGTCGCGTATGAGCGAGCCGTCCGGAAACGCCAACGCGGCGCGCGCACCGGCTTGCGTGGCGGCGTGTGCTGGAAATGCCACGATGCCGGGCAACAATATTACGGAAATGATCGCAAGGGAGAGCAAGCGCCACAGCCGCGCTAGGCCTGTTCGGTTACTCGTTCGCGCCAATGACATGGAAACCTCCATTGACTCATAATCTGCGCCGCGATTGCTCGCGAAGCACTGACACTGCACGGAATACAATAACTGTCGCGCCACATGAAACGGATGCTTCCAATCAATGAGCGCAACCACTTCCAATCACGCATCCCGTTCTTCCTCATTAAACGATAGATGTGTGATTATATTGTGTGCCATTTATTACCAATGCGTTTACAACTTGGATTTCACATGGTTTAGCGCGGCGGTTCCGCGAAATAGACGCGCAATGGCGCCATTTTCCGCCGCACGGAACGATTTGCCGGGAAGCGCTCGTACCGGCCGTGGTAACGGGTCTAGTGGATCAGGCTGCGAAGCACCCAACCTTCGATGTTCGAGGCGGGGAGCGCAATATGCGCCCAATGGGTCGTAAAGCTTAACATTTGTAGGCGCGTGTGGCGCAGTGCCCGAGCGATGACGCGGTGTTTAATACCTGGGGCATTGTGAATGTTGACTACCGAGGCAGCGACCCGCAGAAACCATGCCGGCCGTGTCCTGGCTTTGCGCGAGGCCGGCAGCTTACTGCTCGATACAGATCGCTTACCCTTCGTGGCAAGATTCGTGTAGGACCGGGCAACCCATCCCGTCGAGCCACCTGGAAGGATCACCGCCGCCCAATGTGGGCTTACGCGGATTAGCTGCATCGCGGTACCCTGGAATACCGAGCCCGTTACAGGATAATGAGTCCCCGGTCCTGAGCGCACGCGTAATATCGCCGATTCCGCGACGATGGTCGTGCCGCCGCCCAGAGCGCGAGCGGAGCCTGGCCGCGTAATGTATTTCGTGAGCACCCATCCGCGCGTGCCTTCTCGCGTGCGCACCTCTGTCCAGTGCGCCGTGGCGGCGCTCAGCGCGACGGCATCGCCTTCAAACGCAATACCCAGAACGGGATTGCGCTGGCCTGGACTCGAATGAATATTGAGACCAAGCGTATCGATTATGCCGATTCGGCCTTTCGGCGGCCAGGGAACGTCCCAATATCCATACCCCGTTACCCAGTCACGGCTAACCCAACCATGCACGTCTTGCGGCAGGGCCACGTATATCCAATGGCCGATCGTCTTGATGTATCCAAGCTTCGCGCCCAGCAGCGCCACCCCACGGCTCGGAAACCGCACGCCCGGGCCGGCTCGAACGTTCAGGCCGCCCGGCACGCCAACCTCGACAAAATGCTTGTACTGTTTGAGGAACTTTCGCAATACCGAGTCTGTTTCAGCCGGCCACTCGGGAATGGCGCGGCCCGTGGCGGTAATCAACACCAGCGGCCGGATTGAGTGAGCCGCTACAAACGCAAGCGGATCGAAGAAGGGCGCGATCAGCGTTTGATTGCCAAAGGTGTAGCCAGGCCCGCCTGCGTCGATTGTCTTGATCTCAAAATGCAGGTGGGTGCCGTTGGCGAAGCCGGTAGCTCCGACCAATCCGAGCACCTGGCCCTGTGCCACCGTCTCGCCGGCATACACTTGCAGGCTGCCGTATTGCATGTGCTCGTACTGCGAGTACACGTAGGTGCCGTCCGGCAATAGGTGACGGAGGCGAACGGTTACACCATAGCCGCCGTCCTCCTGTGCCTCGGTTACCACGCCGGCGGCGGTCGCGCGAACGTTCGCGTCCGCGCCCTGACTCGCCAGATCTATCCCCGTGTGGCCGCAGTAATACAGCCCGTACGCGTAGTACCCCTGGTCGAGGCTTGGATCGCAAGAGTCGTTGAAACCCTGGGTGATGAAGTAGCCATTGCCGTTGTTTGGATCCCAGGTCGGGGGCGTGTCTGGATTGCCGACCGGATAGATGAACGATGTCGCTAGCGGGTCGGCCTGAAGCAAGCGCGCCGAAGCCGGCGACAGCGCGGTCGCGCCAAGCAGCAACAACGTCGCCAGGGAGCCGGCCAAGTATCGACGCACGGAGTCTCCTTTTCATCGGTCCGGGACGTTTCCGGCTCCGTCCGAGGTCTCGGCGCAAGCCCAGCCCACCGTAGCAGCGACCCTCGTGAGCGTCAACCAGGATGTTCACACGACCGGCAGGAGCCGGCTCCAATTGACAACACGAGCATCGAATGATAGTTTAGTGTAATTACTACACAATTATGAGAGGTTGTGGCGAGAACCCTCTCCAGGAAACCGTAAGCGGGGCGCGAAGCGCGGTCCGAGGCGAACAGTCCTATTGACAGAGCAGGGTTGCCGGCAATACCATTTCCTGGCTATAGATACGTCGCCTCGTCCGGCCGTTCCCGCTGGTTCTTGCCCTGGCGACCTGTAATTGTGTGGAGTCCACCATCATGATTGACGCGTTCTTCGCATTCTTCTCTTCGTTTAATCCTATGATGTTTGCGTTGATATTGTCGCTGGGAGCCATCATCCTCATGCGCCGTCCCACGCCGCCTGAGCAAGTTCCCGCGGCATCCACGAGGAGCCAGATGCTTCGTTCACTGCTCCGTCGTAACGGCTAGGCGCGTGTCCGGAATGCTTGCCGCGTTGTGAAGGGACGTTCGCTCAGGTACGTCATGACAAGATTCTGAGCATGTAACCGAGAGAGTGATTGCGACGTGAGCCAGCTACCGTTTCGCGTGCTTGTCGTGGACGACGAGCCCGATCTTGTGGTGCTACTGGAAGAGCACCTCACGCATGAAGGCTATGACGTGGTCACTGCCACGAGCGGCATGCAAGCAATCACCAAGGCGCGCGAGGAGCAGCCGAACATTATTCTCCTGGACGTCATGATGCCTGGTGTGAGCGGGTTCGACGTCTGCAACATTCTGCAAGACTTCCCTGAAACGGCAAACATACCTATCATCTTTCTGACCGCCGTGGCGGAGACGAAGCGTAAGGTAATGGGACTCAACCTTGGAGCCGACGATTACATCACCAAACCATTCGATCTCCACGAGCTTGCCGCTCGTGTCCAGGCCGCGTTGCGTCCACGGTTGCGGCAGGCGGGCGCTGACAACTAGCGCCTGGTCATCGCGCGACATGCGCGCGCCGCCGTCGCGCCTTTAAGCCCGGTTTGTGCCTGCCGCATTTGTCGGGGCCATCACGCCACGGGTAGACTGCCAGTCTATGCGCCGCGTGATTGTGTGCTGGACGATTTCCACTGTATTCCGCCCCTTCCTTACCCACGCAAATTTGTACCCAATGCCGCGTATCAACCGTACTGACAACGCGGCGCCATTTTGCTAGAGTAAGTCACGCTATGCTGACGACCGAACGAAGAAACGCGGGCCAACGTGCCATGGCCTGGCGAGCCGCGCCCAGGGGCCAGACCCGACGCCGCGTCCACTTCGAGGGACTCTCGCTGGCCGCGCTTCTGCTACCCCTGTTGGTGGGCGCCGTCGTCGTGGCCGCGATGCGTCGAGGCGCCGGATGGACGTCGCCGCTGGTTCCACTTCTCGGCATTGTCATATGCTGTGGCGCCGGCTTGATCTACAGCATAGACAGCCGTCGTCGCGACCGGCCGGTGGCCGGCGCCATTCGGGTCGAACGTACCGTACTACCCGGCGTACCGGCGGCCAGCGCCGTGGCAATGTCTCTGTTCGCCGCCCTGCTCACGGTTAACGCCGTTGGCGCCGTACTCGCTGCCATCATGTGGCTGGCGGCGATGATCATATTGCTAGGCCACGCGATTCTGCTCGAACGCCCGCGCCTGCATCCGCCCACGCCTATCGATGCTATCGCCCTGGTGGGCCTGATCCTGCTCGCCGCGCTATTGAGGCTGCCTCACTTAACGGATCTGCCTGCCTTCATCCATTCGGACGAAGCACAGATGGGCCTCAATACGCGCGCTGCTCTGCATGGAGGAATGCCGTCGCTATTTGGCGCGACCGATTGGTGGAGCGTTCCCTGGCTCGGCCCGGCCATGCAGGCGCCGCTCATGCTGTTTTTCGGTGAGGGGATAGGCGCGATCCGCCTGGCGTCGGTCATCGCCGGCATACTCGCCACGATAGGCCTGTGGTTTCTTGGCTCGGAAATGTGGTCGCGCCGCGCAGGGTTCGTGACCGCCTTGTTGTTCGCGGTCCTGGCGCCAAGCGTACACTTCAGCCGCGATGGTGTCCACTATATGCAAAGTATCGCGGCCCTCATCTGGACCGTATTGTGCTACACCAGGGCCACCAAGCGCTATTCGGGCGCTTACGCCGCCCTGACGGGGATTCTGATTGGCGTGGACATTCAACTGTATTACGCCGCGCGACTGGCGGTGCCTCTTATCTTCGCGCACGCCACGGCGCGCGTCCTCATCGAGCGTGGCCTGTTGCGAAATTGGCTTCGCTTAATGCTATGGACGAGCCTTGGCGTCGTGGTCGCGTTCCTGCCGATGGCAATGTATTATCTCGATCACCCTGAGGCATTCGCGCAGCGAACGGATGCCGTCCTGATCTTC
>JANWHV010000255.1 GCA_025450255.1 Chloroflexota bacterium
CATACAGGAAGGTGGGGCGGTCTTCCCACATTCCCGGGCGGAGCATCCGATTAACGCGACGGTGCTGATCCATACTGGCGCCCATTACCGTCACGTCATATTGCGCGATTTCTCACTGGCACATGCGTGTGTACAACTATTGCCCGCCAATGAGCTGCTTGCAGTAGCCAGCCGCTGCCAGCGGTTTGCCGACGGCACCGCCGAGCGAAACGCCCGCGTCTACGGTGCGGGTGGCACGCCCAAGCAAGAAATGACACTCGGCGACGGAATCCAGGATGTACAAACGACCATGAACGGCGACATTTGGGTGTCGTATTTCGATGAGGGCGTCTTCGGTAACTACGGATGGGGCTACGGTGATGACTCAACACCAATTGGAGCTACGGGTTTGGTTCGGTTCAATGCGAGAGGAGAGAAAAATTGGGAGTTCGCGCCGCCCGAAGGTGTAGGTAGTATCGATGATTGTTATGCTCTAAACGTCTGCGACGATGCGACTTGGGCATACTACTATTCCGACTTTCCACTTGTGCGCATCGCCGCAGATGGCCATGTCCGAGCGTGGGGAACCGCGGTCAGCGGAGCCCATGCCGTTGCGGTCAATAACAGACGTGTATTGCTTATTGGCGGTTACCGATCTCGGCAGAATCAGTGCGTACTTGGAACACTGGGGAATGCCGCAATCGAAGATACAGTTGAGTGCGGCTTGATCCTTCCGACCGGTGAACCGTTCGTCGATGGTCAAGTGCTTGGGCGGGATTCAATGCTTCATGTGTTTGCCGACACCGGTTGGTATCAGGTTGATATACGTACACTAGCGTAGCCCGTATAGAGTCATGCCAACGTCGACGTGTTTGTTACTCGTGGGTTCGAGCGTGATCCCAAGTCCTAGGTCGTAAGACGCTGGCGCTGGCGTATCATGTGCTTGGGGAACCGGCCCTGAATAACCTGGTGGAGGATCTGATGGGAACCAATCTCCTGGTCAAGGTCTTGGGTGAAGAGCGCCAGAAGGGTGTCGAGCAGGGCATCGAGCAGGGAGTGGGGCAAGCCCGTCGGCAGGACATTTTACGGACCCTGCGGCGCCGCTTTGCCGACGTGCCCGACCCGGTGGTCGAGCAGGTGATGCGGGCCACCGATCCGGGCCGGCTCGCCGTGCTACTGGACGCGGCGGTGGACGCACAAACCCTCGAAGACTTTACCGGCGTGCTTACGAAATAGGACGCGGCCCGTCGATGGAGAGAAGCGCCGTTCAGCCGGTCGACGATCTGGTACCACAGACCCTTGCGCGTGGCCTGCCTCCCCAAGTGGGGGCTGATATGCCGCTGCTGGTGCAGGCCGAGTTGGAGGCGATGGCGCATCTCTCCGACACAGCGCTGGGTCAATGCTAGAGCGAGGTATCCGGGGCGCCGGCAAACAGCGAGGCAATCGGGATCGTTATGCCAGGCAAGCAGTCGAAGCGGGCCGTGGCGTTCCGATCGTTCGCTCTGGGATCGCCATATTGTCCAGTGGGTTGCAAGCGATAACAATAGAGCATCCGCGCCCGCGGATCGATGATCGCATATTCCGGCACGCCCGCCCGCGCATAGGCTTCCAGCTTGACACGCTCGTCGAATGCCCGGTTGCCTGGTGACAGTATCTCGATAATGAGATCAGGCGCACCGCGCACGCGCCGGTCCCGAAGCATGGTCGATCTCTCGGCCAGGACCACGACGAAGTCAGGCTGTACGGGGTCGCAGCCAGGCATAAGCACGCCGATAGGGGCGGGAAACGCAAACCCCAGACCGCTATGTTTGAGTGGCATACCGATATACTCTACCAGCGCCATAACTATCCACTGGTGGAAAAGGCTTGGCGCGGTGCTCATATACAGCACTCCGTCGATGATTTCGTAACGCCGCCCATCGTCAGGCAGGGTTTCCCAGTCCGCATAAGTCCACTGCCCTTGTGGCGGACCGGAAACTACCGGCGCGTCGGTTGAAATTACCAGCGTGGCCATGGCCTACTCCCGGCTGAAGGTGCGTACCTTTACTATCGTAACATGAAAAATCGCCTGACACGCACGGTGAGCGGCGACGCATGGCAGGGCCGCCCAGGGCCGCGGATATGCGGGATTGTTAAGCCGCATACACGACGTAGCGCCCAGGGCCGGTACACTAGAGGCTGAGGGCAAATACCACTGTATGGTTTGTAAGGAGCCGGTTGCTTGCGCATCTATGACACCAGGCGCGCTCAAAAATTGGAGTTCGAGCCGGAGCACGATCCGGTCCGGATGTACATGTGCGGTCTCACGCCCAAGAATGAGCCGCATATCGGGCACGCAAAACTGTTTGTTACGTCCGACTTGATCCGCCGATACCTGGAGTATCGCGGCTATAGTGTGCGCTATATCCAGAACGTGACGGATATAGACGATAAGATTATCGCCCGCGCCAACCAGGAGGGCATTAGCCCCAAGGACGTGGCCGATAAATATAGTGCCTCCTACTTTGCCAGTGTAGATGCCCTCTACTGCAAGCCCGCCGCACAGTATCCGACCGTCACCAGCGCCATGCCGGGGATCGTCGAAATGATCCAGGGCCTGGTGGCCAACGGTCATGCCTACACGGTGGGCGGCGACGTGTATTTCCGCGTGAGCCGCTTCCCCGACTATGGGAAGCTCTCGAAGCGGGACACGGCAGTCGACAATACCGCCGGCCGCGGCCTGCAAGCACGCGGCCAGGAGGCCATTCCCACGGCCGTCGACGGTGGTGGGTCCGAGGAGGGCGAGCGGGCAAAGGAAGACCCGCGTGACTTCGCTCTCTGGAAGGCGGCGAAACCAGGGGAACCGCAATGGGAGAGCCCCTGGGGCCCCGGCCGGCCGGGCTGGCACATCGAGTGCTCGGCCATGGCGCGGGCCGAGCTGGGCGACCAGATCGATATCCATGGCGGAGGGGCGGACCTGATCTTCCCGCACCATGAGAATGAGATCGCCCAGAGTGAGTCCTTTACCGCCAAGCCGCCGTTCGCCAAGTACTGGACGCATATCGGCGCCTTGATGGTCTATGTGACCACCGCGGACGGCGAGCGCATCCAGCAGAAGATGTCCCACTCGCTGGGCAATTTCGTGGCGATCAAGGACATCCTGGCGCGCTACGAGCCGTCCGTACTGCGGCTCTACCTGCTCTCCCAGCACTACCGATCGCCGGTGGTGTATACGGAGGAGTCATTGGCGGAGGTGGAGGTCGGCTGGGAGCGGCTCAGTACGGCCGTGCGGAACCTGGACCTGCTGCTGAATTGGGCGCCGGTGCGAGCGGTACGTCCGGATGAGCCCGTGGAGCTGGAGATGCGGAAGGAGACGCGCCAGCTTTTGACCCAGATCGACGCCTCGCTGGAGGCGTTCCATGCCGGTATGGACGATGATTTCAATACCGCCCAGGCGATAGCCGCCCTGTACGATCTAGCGGCGCAAATCAACCGGTACAAGGATTTCCTCCGCGATCCGAAGCTGGTAAACCCCACGGCCAAGGGGGCGCTCGTGCGCGCCCAGGAGGCGTTGAGCACGGTAATGGACGTGCTGGGGTTGGTAGTGGCGCCGGAAGGGCCGGCTGCCGAACCCCCGGAATTCACCGCGTGGGTAGAGGGGTTGATCGCCAGGCGTTATGATCTGCGCGCGGCACGTGAATTTGCCGCCGCCGATGCCGTACGCGATGAGTTGAAGGCAATGGGTGTGATTGTAGAGGACCACCCACAAGGTTCGCGCTGGCGGAGAGACCGGCGCGCGGAGCGTGTAGCCGCGCACGCATAAAGCCACCCAATAGGTGGAACGTGAAGCCCGACAGGGCAGCAGTATACATGTGCCGGGCATAGTGACCTGAGCACAAGGATATGAGCCGCGCCATAGTGCGCGGGTTGGGCGTGGGCCGGTATTGAGTGAGGCCCCGCCGGCGATAGACACCACAGCCGCGGCGCTTGAGCGACCGCGAAGCTGGAAAGAGTAGGCAGATTCCATGGCTAATGACGATACAACAGGACGGCACGGCGGCAACGAGCGGGGCGGACGGGCGGATCGCCCGCGCCACGGTTTCCAGAGCAGAGACAAGGATTTTCGCGGCGGCCCGCCCCGCCGGCATGACGCTCCCCGCGACCGCAACCCCTGGCGCGGCGACGCGCCCGCGGGCGGACAGGGCGAAGGCCAGGCGTGGCGGCCCTTCCGCGCGCCCGGCGGCACAGAGAGCGGGCGACCGCCGTTCCAGAGCCGCGACCGAGGCTTCGGCGGCGATCGCGACCGTGGTCCCCGCGGTGGTCAGGGCGGCGATCGGCCGCTGTTCCGTGGTGGCCAGGGCGGCGATCGGCCGCCGTTCCGTGGTGGTCAGGGTGGCGATCGGCCGCCGTTCCGTGGCCCACGGGAGGACGATCGCCCGTCGTTCGGCGGCGATCGGCCCTCCTTCAGAGACGACCGGGATGAGGGCGCCAGGCCCTCATTCAGGGACCGAGATGGCGCGCCCGCCGGTGAGCGGCCGAGCTATCGCCAGGGTCGTGGCGGCTACCGTTCCTTCGACCAGGATCTTGGGCGTCCCGAGCGTCCGCCATACCAGGAGCGCCGGCCCGAGGGGGATCGACCATTCCAGAGCAGGCGTCCGGAAGGCGATCGGCCGTTCCGGGAGCGTCGGCCCGAGGGGGATCGGCCATTTCAGAGCCGTCGGCCCGACAGTGACCGTCCGTTCCCGAGCCGCCGGCCCGATGGCGACCGGCCAGGGTATGGCGATCGGCGTCCAGCTCCCGGCGGGCGTTCGTTCGAGCAGCGTATACCCGGCAGTGGTTTCGAGCAGGGACGCCCGCTCGGTACCGCCACGCGCGCGGGTCGCAGCCCCGTCAACCAGTTCGAGCGCATCCAGGCCGACGTCTACGGGCGCTGGCCAGTATTGGAGTCGCTCCGCGCCGGTAACGTGGTGAAAATCTACCTGGCGGCCGGCGTGAAAGACAGCGCGGATCACCTGCGCGAGATCCAGACGATCGCGGCCGAGAAACACATCACGGTCACGCGGGTCGACCGTTTCGATCTCGATCGCATCCTTGGCAATGCGAACCACCAGGGCATCGCGGCCGCGTGCAAGCCATTCCGGCATACGCCCTTTGAAGACATCGTCACGGCGGCGGGGCAATCGGGCGAGAAGCCGCTTGTAGTGCTGTTCGACGGCGTGCAAGACCCGCAGAACCTCGGGTCAATCCTGCGCTCCGCCGAGGCGGCGGGCGTGGATGGCGTGGTGCTGCCCAAGCACAACCAGGCGGGGATCACCCCATCGGTGGTACGGGCGTCGGCGGGCGCCGTCGAGCACCTGCCAATTGCCGAGGTGACGAACCTGCGCCAGAGCATCGCCACCCTCAAGGAAGCGGGCTACTGGATTGTGGGGCTCGACATGGAGGGCGGCACTGACTACGACAACTTCGACGTCGATAGCCCGATCGCCCTGGTGATCGGCGGCGAGGGAAACGGCGTCAGCCGCATGGTCGCCGAGGAGTGTGACTACCTGGTGCGCCTCCCCATGCGCGGCAAGATTGGCAGCCTCAACGCCTCGGTGGCGGCCGGTATCGTGCTCTACGAGATCGGGCGCCGGCGCGGCACGGCGGGCACGCCGAAGGTAGCCAGAGCGGCATTTGCCCCCGTGTCGGAAGTCGAAGAGGCGGCCGACCTGGAAGACGAGGACATCGAGGACGAGGATCTCGACATGGAGTTCGACGCGTCCGACGACGTGCGTGACGACGAGGACGAGGACGAACACTTTCCCGACGACAAAGTCGAGGGTGACGAGGTCGGCGAGGTCGAGCATACCGGCATCGACGACCTGGGCGGCGAGGATGAGGACGCCGAGGACATCGAGGAAACCCCGCACAGCGCCGAGGACGAGGACGCCGAGGGTGACGACTCAGCGGACGATACCGATCGGCCCGCGGACGCGCCGGCCGCCGTCGAGCCGGAACCCGCCACGCCTCATGATGTCGAGGCTGCCGAGGAACCGCGCGACGATCGCGCCTGATCTGGGCCGAACGACAACGTAATGAAAAATCCGGAGGCGCGCACCTCACGCGCCTCCGGATTTTTCGCATTTTGGCGTGGACCGCAGTCCACGCCCCAGCCGCTCTCGGGTCTTTCTTTTTCTATTTCCCTGCCGCGATCGCCTCGCCAATCCTCTCTACCGCGGCAATCAGCACATCGAAGTCCTCGCGGCGGCTGCGGTGGTTGGTAATGGCGCAGCGCAGCGCGTAGCGCCCGCGTACATGGGTGCCCGACGGTACTGCTATGCCGGACGCGTGCACGCGCATCAACAGCTCTTCATGCCGCGCGGCCAGCCGCGGCGAATCCAACCCGGGCGCCGTGTAACGGAAGCAGACGACGATTAAGGACACCGGCGCCAGCAATTGTAGCCGGGGAGACGCCGCAATCAGCCTCTCCAGATAGGCCGCGTGCGTCACGTCTTGCCGTATCAGCCTGGCAAGCTTGTCGACACCCTCATTCTTGAAGGTCATCCACACCTTTAGGGCACGGAAGCCGCGCGTGAGCTGTACCTCGTAATCGCTGAACCAGATTGAGCCGCCGGCGAGGCCGCGCTCCGCGTGTTGCAGGTAGTCGGGACGCAGGGTAAAGGTGCGGCGATGCGCCTCCGCGTCGCGCACCAGCACGCAGCCGACCTCGAACGGCAGGTAGCCCCACTTGTGCAGGTCGAAGGCCAGCGAATCAGCGCGCTCCATGCCCGCGAGCAGCGCGCGTAACTGGGGCGATAGATAGGCGAGCGCGCCAAAGGCTCCGTCCACGTGGAACCAGAGACCATACTCACCGGCAACATCGGCCAGCGTATCCAGCGGATCGATAGCGCCGGCATTGGTCGTGCCGGCATTGCCGATCAGGCACAAGGGCTTGTAGTCCGCCGCCATATCCGCCGCGATGGCCCGGCGCAACGCGGGCACGTCGATGCGATCGCCTTCATCCACGGGGATCATTCGAAGCGAGGCGCGGCCCAGACCGAGCAACTCCACGGCGCGCTGCAGCGACGAGTGCATCTCCTCCGAGCCATAGACGGTCTGACGCGCTGGCGCGGCCGCCACGCCTTCCTCGCGCACGTCGTACGGCGAGCGAGCGGAGCGCGCTACCGTCAGCGCTACCAGGTTCGCCATTGAGCCGCCGGTCACCAGCACGCCACTCGCGGTGGCGGGGAAACCCATCATCTCCTTGCACCAGGTGACGACCTGTGCCTCGACCAGGCTGCCGCTATGGTCGCCGCCGCCCATATTGGGGTTCGCGCCCGCCGCCAGCATATCAGCCAGCATCGCCAGCGGCGTTCCCGGTCCCATCACCCAGCCCCAGAAACGCGGGTGGGTGTTGCCCATCACATAGGGCAGCACGTTCCGGCGGAACTCGTCATACACCGCCTCGACCGGCTCACCCTGGCGCGGCAGGGGGGCCTGGAACGCGGCGCGGATCTCATTGGGGAGCGGTTGCCAAACTGGCTGCTCGCGCCTTGCCTGAAGATAGGTGAACATATCGTCGAGCATGCGATGGCCGAGGACGCGCAGCGCCTCCCAATCGGCGGGGTCGAGCGTCTCCTCCGGCTGTGTATCGGCGAGCACCGGTTTTTCTCCTTATGAGCGCGCCGGCATCCACGGCAGGCGCATTTCGGCGTGGACCGCGGTCCACGCCCCAGACCAACACCTCGATGTCGTCAAAGCATG
>JANWHV010000256.1 GCA_025450255.1 Chloroflexota bacterium
ACGTGGATGATGCCCGAGGTGTCGTGCACGTGTACCCAGTAGAAGCAGCCTCCGCCCTGAATCTTCGGGTCGCTAATAATCCCGATATTAGCCGGAATTAGCTGCTGCGTGCCGTTGATGAACACGTCGATGTGCTGGTGGATGTGCTGGGTCAGCACTTCCTTTGGTTTGCAGTCGGCGCCGTCAACAGTCTGTGGCGCGACAAACGGACCTCCCACCGCCTTGCTGATAAATGGATGCAAGTTGCCGGCGGAAACGTCGTTGTTTTGCAACAGTGAGCGCGCGATAATCACGACCGCGATCAGGAGGACCAGGACCGATCCCGCCAATATGCCGCGCTGGCGGCGCCGCGCCATGACGCGACGCCTGGCCTCACGTTCGCGCCGTGACGACGTGCCGCCCTTTCGTATTGGTCTGGGATTGCTCGCGGACGGTGTAGTCATATCGTCACTCTCACATACCCGAAAAAAGTCCGTTGCCGCGGCTCACCGATGGCATACGCCGAAGTCCCCACTATTATACGGTGAAGACCTGCTTCCCGCCGATGCCACATACGTTAGCATAGGGACACGATGAGCCGAGAGCAGAGCCCGTCCGTTGATGTGAATGACGCCGCCAGGTGGATCGTACTGGCGTCCTGCCTGATGGCGGCCTCGGTTGGCTTAACGATCGGCGCGCTCGGCACGTCTCTGCCGGCCATGCACACACGCCTCCACGCCCCACTCGGGCAGCTCGGCATCTTGATAGGCGTGAATTTCTTTGGCTCCCTTGGCGTTACTCTTTTGCTGGGACCGATGCTCGACCGCCATTCCGCCAGACCGTGGCTCCTTGCCGGCTCGGCCTGCTTCGCCGCCGGTCTCTTGCTTGTCCCGCTGACGACCAGCCTCGGCACGGCGGTGCCGGCGTTCGCTCTCGCCGGGATCGGCGGCGGCACGAATACCGTGGCCTCCGCGGTGCTGACCACGCGCCTGTATCACGACCATGGCGGCCGCGCCATGTCCTGGATCAACATGTCATTTGGCATAGGAGCATTCTCAGGTCCACTGGTCGCCGCGGCGTCATTGGATCACCTCCATGATTATGGGCCCGTATTCGTGGCGATCGCGGCAACGGTCATACTTCCGACCGTCGTATTCGCCCGCGTGCGCTTGCCCGGCGTACCGCAACGCCACCAGGTAGCAGGGACGCGCCTGCGCGCGTTTGAGTGGCGTCTGGTAGGGCTTCTGGCGATGGTGAGCTTCGTCTATCTGGGCGCCGAGATTGGTTTTGGCGGCTGGTCGTACACTTTCGTGTTACAGGCCACCGGTACGGATACGCAGACCGCCTCTTTCGCTCCTTCCGGCTTCTGGCTGGCGCTCAGCCTCGGCAGTCTTGGCGCGGCGACGCGCCCGAGCTGGTTGGCCGCCGATCGGCTTATCCTGGCGTGCGCCCTGCTAGGGGCGAGCGCGGCCACCGTTTTCGTCGCAGCGCGCAATCCGGCGACCGCGATTGTGGCGGCATCGCTGTTCGGGTTATGTCTCGGTCCCATATATCCGCTGAATCTTGCTACCGCCGCCGGCCTTGTGCCGCGCGCGGCGGGGGTCGTCTCGGCCCTCGTCATCTGCAGCTCGCAGATCGGCGGCGGCATCATACCCTGGGTGCAAGGCATCGCCCTCGCCTGGTCGACGCGGCTCGGCGGAGCGCTGACGCTGGTACTGTGCCTGTCGCTCGCCGCGCTTCAAGGGGCCTTCATCACCTGGCGCAGCCGTGAGCGCTTGAGGTCCGATAGCGCTTTGTAGCGCCCCGCACACCGCGCCCGGTCTGGGCGACACGATCTCATCGGCCGCGGCGCTACTCGGAGGGCGGGCTCGGCAACTGTCGCCACGATTGATCCGCCGCTAGGGCACGCACCTGTTCAAGCAGCATGATGAGGTCAAACGGCTTGGGAATAAACTGGATACGTTCACCCTCGATGACCTGGGCCTCTTCGCTCGATTCGCCAATCGGCTTCGCGCTGAAAGCGACGATCGGGATGCCTGGGTACCGCCCGCGCGCGAAACGTATAACGTCGAGACCGCTTACCCGAGGCATGAGCACGTCGGTGAGAATCACGTCTGGCGGTCCCTCGGCGAGTTTGGCGAGGCCGTTGGCGCCGCCGGCCGCGATGGTGTAGTAAATACCCGGCTCTTGCGCGAAGAATATGTCAAGTACTTCGCGAACCGATGCGTCGTCCTCTATCACCAGGACCGCGACTGCGTCCACCATCTATTTACTCGCCCTCTCTTGCGGTATGCCACCGCTTCGCGCACCGGCATCTTCGGCGATTAGCCGCGAATCCATGGGATCGCTCGCGGCTGCCTATGGAGTATGTCGTTTGTAGGCTGCGTTCTTCGCGGCCGCCTCGCCTTTCGCTACCGCTTCATCGGTAAAACGTCTCAGAACGGTAAAAGAGATTGCGAGCCAGGCAACTGCTAATAAGTATGCCCCAATAACATCACTGGTCCAATGAGCGCCAAGATAGATCCGGGATGGACCGACCAGCAACACGATCAGAACGGAGGGCACGATGATAATGGCTTGACGCCAGCGTGAACGTTCACGATGCAAGGCGGCCAGCACCAGGAAACCCAGAAGCGCCGTGTAATTGAGCACGTGGCCTGATGGGAAGCTATATCCGGTGTTCGCGCTCGCGATAGACACAAGGGCCGAGGTCGGGCGTGACCGAGCGACGACGGCTTTCAGCAACGTGGTCAAAAGCGATGAGCCGACTATTGTCACCACGAAGGCCGCGGCATAGCGGCGGCCCCACAACCAGAGCACGAGCCCGACAAACCCAACGCTGAGAATTAGTTCCTGCGGAGCATACCCGCCCCAGCTTATCGCCTGCATCAGGCCACGGATCGCCGTGATCTTCTGCAGATGGACGGTAATCCACACGTCTAGCGAGTTCACGCTTACCGAGTGGACGAAGAAGGCGACGCCGATGCAGGCGCCCACGAGCGCGGGATGGATGACCCATCCGAGCCGGCCGGCTCCATGCCATGGCCACCACGCCGCGTGACGGCTGCCGCGCCTTCTCATTGGATTGTGATCTTCTCCTTCATCTCGGCATGATACGAAAGCGCACAATAACGGGTTGCCGGCATAACCACTTCAGAGCGCCCGGTATACTGACCGGAAAGATAGGCAGCGACGTAGTAGCGCAATATGGTGGAGGAACAGTGCAGGACTCGGCGACCCGTGACGAGCGCCTCATCCTGGGCAGGGCGGTTGCCGCGGACATTGAGCGCCGCGCGGCCACGGCAAGCGAGGCTCTCCAGGCACGAGGCGTGCAGCCTACTCTTGCAGTGGTCTATCGAGGCGATCATAGCGATGCGGCAAGCTACAGAAAGATGATCCGCCAACGCGCGGGCCGTACGGGCGTAACGGTGCGAGATGTGGCGCTGCAAGGGGATGCATCCCAGGACGAGGTTATCGCGGTGCTGGAGCGCCTCGACGGCGACAGGGCCGTCCATGGCGTGTTGGTGCAAAACCCGTTGCCCGCGGCGATCCGGCGGGAAGTGGCAAGGACACTGTCGCCCGCGAAGGACGTCGAGGGCCTGAGCGCGGGAAACCTCGGGAAACTGATCCTTGACGAGCCCTGCGTCACGCCATGCACCCCAGGCGCGATCGTCGCCCTCATCGAGAGCCGAGTGCCATCACTGCTGGGGAAACGCGTGGTGATCGTCAACCGCAGCGCGACAATTGGCCGGCCGCTGTCACAACTCCTGCTGAATCGGCGCGCGACGGTTACGGTGTGCTCCACTGCGACCGTGGACCTCGCGGGCGAATCGCGGCGGGCGGAGGTGCTGGTGGTGGCGATCGGCAAGGCCAGGGCGGTCGGCGCCGACTACATCGGCAATGGCGCCGTGGTGATTGATGTCGGCATCAATCCTGATCCGCGAGGCGATGGCATATGCGGCGACGTGGATACCGACGCCGCGCTCACCCGCGCGTCGGCGATCACGCCGGTCCCGGGCGGAGTTGGCCCGGTGACGACCGCGGTGCTGATTGAAAACGTGGTCGAGCTGGCGCGGATACAGTCCGTCAGCCGTGCGCCGGCTGAATAACGGTCGGCGGGATTGGCGTTAGGATTCCCTGCCCTGGCGGCGCCCAGGTCAGGTAACAGTGCAGGTATGCGCCGACGGCATGATAGTCAAGCCGAATGGCGTGCGTTCCGCTGGTGAGCGGCACGAATACTGATTGCTCGTTCCCATTCGGACCGCCGTTCAGCACCGCTCGGCCATCCACGAACAGCGTCGATCGACCGGTGGTATCGAGCGCGAATTGATAACTGCCCGCGGTCGCGGCGGTAAAGCTACCCAGCCATTGCGTGGAGAACGGAAAGCTGAGGCTGCCCGGCGGGTTTTGGTAATACGTGTTCAGCACTTGATCCACGCGCTGCAGCACAGGCTGGCCGGTGATGTCGGGCCCTGGATAATAGAGGCCAAGCAGCCCGCCCGTTGGTAATGCCGGCGACGCGATGAATTGCGGCGAGATGTCCGCCCAATCGCTTGGAATATCATCCTGGGCAAGCGATCCGCTTGCCGCTCGCCACTGCAAGCCAAGCATCGCTCCGGCACGGCCGCGTCCATCGATAACAATGGCGTGATTGCCGGCTCCAAGGCGGACCGCCGGCGTGCCAGAGCCGCCGATCGGCCAGGTAGCGCCGTCGATTGTGACAGTGCCCGCCCGTATGCCGTACATGCGGAAGTTCAGGGGCAGCCATGCCTGGTCAACTCCGAGCACGAGCGTAGCCACGTAGCGCGCCTGGGTCTTCACGCCGGCCGACGCGGGCCACGCAGCCTCGCCGGGCAGGTGACGCAGAGTCACGGACGACGCACCCGCGCCAAATGTTACAGTGGCGCCGACATTCGACTCCGCGTCCTTCCGCGTGACGATCACCACGCGGGCCTGGACGCTCGAGGGAATTTCGGCCGGTGTCAGTGGTATGACGCGCGCGGACGGATACGATCGCTGGACATAGGCGTACACTTCGGTGCTGGTGGTCGGGATGATCAAGGCCAACCCGCCGCTCGGCACGGGAAGCGGTACGGGCACATTAGGATCGTAGCTGCTCAATCCCTGCCCATTTGCCGCCAGTTGAAGTGCCGGATCCCCAACGAGATCCGGACTGATGCGGACGGTATAACCCTCGGACTCCAGGGTCAGGGCCGAGCGCCCAACCAGGGCCTGCATGCCGCCCATTTCGGACCACGCGACGAGGTTGTGTGCTTGCAGCACGAAATATGCATTGTAGTTGTCACGCGCTATGAAACCAATCGAAACCATCGCCCCAAGCGCGGCGATTGCCACGACGAGGTAATTTGAGGATTTTCGCTTGTCAGGATTTGTGTTATCGGAAGACCGCGTTGCCCCGAGTTTGGCGCGTTGAAGCGCCGTACTCAGGCAAAGCGCAAGCGGTAGTGCGGCGATGAGAGCGACCGGCGCCACTACTAACAGCGACCGATCGCCCTGAGGCGCCTCGAAGTCGAGCGTTAAAATGCCACCTAGCATGCTGACGCCAAGCCAGAGAAGCAGAACTTGTGGAAACCACCGGCGGATTCCACGCAAGCACATCCCGAGTCCGAGCAAGAATAGGGCGCCGGTAGCGGTGTCCAGCATGGGTGAGCCGGGGAGATTGTGACGGCCGTTGGCATCGCCCTGGATCGTAAACATCAGGAGATGCATACGCAAGTTGGACGCGAGCGCG
>JANWHV010000257.1 GCA_025450255.1 Chloroflexota bacterium
GTCAGAGCGGCCGCTCCTGGCGCCCTATGACCTAACCGACAGGTGCGAGACGTCATTGATGCAAATGACTTCGGCTTCCTTGTTCTCATAGCTCGGATCGTCCTCTGACTCGTCGAATTGCACGCGGCTGATGCCGCAGTTATTCATGCGGAACCAGATGGAATGTTGGGCGGGTACGTGCAAGAGGGCACGCAGCAGGTAGTTCGCGAAGCCGCCGTGCGTGGCCACCACCACGCAATCGCCGGCGGCGTGGCGCGCGCGCAGCGCGGCTATCGCGGCGGCCCCCCGCTCCAGGGCGGACTCATAGGTTTCACCGCCATGATTCCAGCCATCGGCTTCAAAGCTTGGCGGGAAAACGGCCTTCGGGAATCGCTTGAGCAGATCATCGCGGCCAAACCCACGGTGCAACGGGCCTCGGTGTTCTTGCAACTCGGGCCAGATCTCGACGGTCGAGATGTTGGCGGCCTCGGCGATCGCCGTGCCGGTGGCAAGGGCGCGAACGAGCGGGCTGGCCACCACATGGGTTATACCACTTCCCGCGAGGCGAGCGCCCGTCTCGCGCGCCTGTTGCCGCCCGAGCGCGGTAAGCTCGCCGTCAGGCACATCGTCGGTGGTAATGTTGCCCGTCGACTGGCCGTGTCGAACGATGATCATGTGCATGCGCGCGGCGCCTTTCTGCTGATTTAGAGCGTCAGTATTTTGGCCTCACCCGCCGCCAATGACAGGGACATGACTTGCCCATCCTCGATCAGTGACGGCGCGACCGTGAGCGTCACGTCCTGTCTTTCGGTCGAACAGACGAAGATGGTCACCCTATCGTCTCGCCGTAGAGCAATACAGAATGCGTCCGAGCTGATCTGGCCTGAAACGTCTTCGTCGAACAACAGGACGGGGAACTCGCTTTCTACATCCAGCGTGCTATACAGGACGCCGTCGTGGAAAAATAGACTGTGGACCTTGCCCGCATACGGAAATTTGCGGACGGCCACCCATCGCCAGGAATCCGGGATGTGCGGTCGGACGATAAGGCGATGCAGCGATGGGCGGAATCCGACCAGGCCGTCCATGGCGAGCCAGAGATAGGTGGGCGGCATCCACGGACTCAGGGCCATGCCGCAACTCTCATAGGTAGTGCCGTTCAATCGTTCGGGAAACTGGCCAGGCACGACATTCTTAAACGTAGCCGGCACGCTCGTCTCGCTCAAGCGATAGATATTGCGCATGGCCTGCACGACCATCTCGGGCCGGTCTTCGCGCCCCGCGTAAGCGATCCACGCCGTAAGATTCGGCCACACGCCGCCGAGCAATTGCAGGCTTCGCTCTGGGTCGTAGTTTGGCTCACCCGGGGCTACGGTTCGCACGCCGTACTCCGTCCAGAACGCCGGGCCGGTAAGAATATCGAGGACGCGATTCTTAAGCTCCGGCGTGGCGACTCCGAACACGAGAGGGAAGACCATGTCACCCGTCAGGTCATGATGGCGTACACCCTGGTTATCTATATTGAGGAGATAGACCCCGGTCCGCTCGGAGACGAGTTGCGTGTTGATACTGTGCTTGAGCGCGACGGCCGCTTCCAGGAAGCGTTGGGCATCCTCGGACTCTTGCAGAGCCTCGGCGCAGCGGCTCGCCAGGTAGAGCCCCATGTAACATTCGGCATTGATCTCGGTCACGGCGCCGCTTAGCTGGTAGCCGGGGACAACATTGCGCCACGAGCAGATCCCCCATAGATTGCTCTCCTCGCTGGTACACCAAATCAGGCCGTCACGCTGCTGCGCCAGTATCCAATCCGCCGCGTCGCGCACGGTCTTGTACATACCAAGGAGGAAATCGACGTCTTTTGTCAGCGCGTAATGATGGTGGACACCAAAAATGAACAGTGGCGTGTCGTCATTGATGTTCAGGCCGTAATTGCTGATGAACGGAGGGTCATTGGACGCCAGAATATACTCGGTCAGCTCGCCGCCCGGCTCCACGCCATAGTCACGAACAACCTCAAGCGATCCGCGGCTAAACCACGGCACAAAATAGTCACAGCCGACCGTGAACCAGGCCACGTCACGAACTACGAGGATGTCTTGCGGCGGGTCATTGGTGAAGCCGAGCCCGACCGGGAACCGGCGCTGATCGCGGATCATATTGACCTTCGCCCAGCGAATAGCGCGGTTCAGCACGGGATCGGGCGTCGCGACATCACAACGGTCGATGAGCGCGCCAAACTCGATCTCCGTCCGCTCGAAGACGTCGCGATACTGCATGGCGCGCTCGAATCGCCCTATCGCGCTCGCCGCGCCGGCATCGGAAATAACGAGACAGAAGCTTATCTCGCGCGACTCGTCGGGATCCAGTGCGACCTCGTACCGCAACTGCGCGGTACGATCGTTGAACCGCGTGTCGACAAGCGCCGCCGAGCTGCCAAGCACGCGCACCTCATCCTCGCGGCCAACGGTGCGCGTGACGACCAGGCCATCCACCAGCTCAGAGCGAAACCGCTTATCGAGCTGGCCTGGCTCCGGCATCTTCATATACTCGGTGCCCACGAAGAGCGGATAATGCGCCGTGACATCAATAGATGCCGTACATGGGGCGTCCGTCAGGTTCCGCGCGAGCACAACCATGTAGACACATCCTTGATCCTCGGTGCCAAAGGGCGCGAAGAAGGTCTTGGAAACGTCCAGGCGGTCAGATGCATAGGTCGTGATTTGGTGCGACGCATAAAAGCGCGTGGTTTTGGCGGTCAGGGCCTGCTCGCCGTCGCCGAAGCGAAAGGTCATGCGCCCACAGTAAAACTGATCGTCGGCGGCGCGCCAGAGCCCGGCCAGGTTCGATTGGGCATCAGTCCTGGCATGGATCTCGAGGTTCCCATAGTGGGCGCCAAGCCACAGCTTGCCGACATCGTACTCGTAGAACATTGGGCGCATGAACGGATTTCCTCCGGCAGGCGGCACGTGCAAACGCGGAACGGCGAACGGAGCGGGAACGTGCTCGCTCGTCTCCCGTGGGCGGATGGCGCCTGTTTAGTGGATGGAGATAATGCGAACGGTGCGCACACCGGCGGGAGCGTTCACCTCTACCGTATCCCCAGGCTTGTGATTCAGCAAGGCGCGGCCCATAGGCGACTCATTGGAGATGCGACCCTTGGTGGGCGCGGCTTCGAGGGGGCCGACTATGGTGTAGGTGTCTTCCTCGCCGTCCTGCTCAATCGTAACCTTCGAGCCCAACTGGACGAGACCATTGGTCGGGCTCTCGATAAGTACGGCATTGCGGAGAAAGTGTTCAAGCGTCGCTATACGCCCCTCGAGCAAAGCCTGTTCATCCTTGGCATGGTCGTACGCGGCATTTTCCGAAAGGTCGCCATCCTCAGCAGCCGCGCCGATCTGGGCCGCGACTTCGGCGCGGCGCACATTTACCAGATGCGCGTATTCAGCCTCGATTTGAGCGCGTCCCTCCGCCGTCAACGGTACGGGCTTGTCATTCATGGGTATACGTCCTATTCCTCACTGCCGGCGATCCCGTGTATCGCGCCTTGATTCGCGATGTGCAGCGCTTCCAGCGCCTCGCGAACCTGGTCGCGGGTTTCCGCAAGGGTACCGGAATTGTCAATTATAACGCTCACGCGCTCTCGCCAATCGGCAAGCTTCGGCTGCGCGGCCATCCTGGCCCGCGCCTCCGTCTCACTCAGGCCACGACCGCCAATGAGCCGCCGCAATTGCTGCTCCGGCCGCGCCGTGATCCACCATACGCTCCCTGCTAACGATCCGAGTTCACCTTCCAACAACTTGACCGCATCCACCACAACCACTGCGTCGCTTGGAACGCTCGACAATTGGTCGCGCACCGAGCGTCGCACGGCGGGGTGCAGGATTTGTTCGAGCCGGCGCAATTGTTCCGGGTCACCAAACACGACGCGACCAAGCTTGGCGCGCTCGACGGATCCATCCTCGGCAAAGACGCCACCGCCAAAGGTTTCCGCAATCGCGGCACGTACGGCTGCGTCGTCACGCAACAGATCGTGCGTAACCAGGTCGGCGTCGATTATCGTGGCGCCTACGATATCATGCAACATTGCATCCACCGTGGATTTGCCACACGCAATGTTACCCGTAACGCCAATTATCAACAAGCGCGCATCACTTTGCGGATGTAAGACGGTTAGAGATCGCCTGGTCCCATGCCGTTCGATCCGGTGGCACGCTCGGCACGGTTCTTTTTGATGTAGTCACGGATCTGGTCCACCGCCTCCGCGAGCTCGAGGAACTCCGCGTAGTCGAAATCCATGACCATGCTTCGCTCGAGAAACCCCACGCTCACGGTTTCAGTATCCGGATCATCCCACGACACAAAAAACTCGTTATCGACGATATCAGGATATTGATCGCTTTTCGGGTTCATCCCGCTTCCTTCCCTGGTACACAGCACCCGGACGCTCCGCGCGTCACATCAACTGTTGAATCTTTTGTGCCGCCTCTTGCACGCTCTCGACCGGGATGTACTTGCTCCCAGTGAGTAAGGCACGGCCGGCTTCCTCCTGCGTGCCGGCCAGGCGCACCACGACCGGCACGGCGATATTCATCTCGTCCGCCGCCTGGAGCATGCCCCTCGCGACCTCATCACACCTGGTGATGCCACCGAATATATTGAAGATAATGCCCTTCACCTCGGGATCGCTCAGCACCATGTTGACGGCCTTCACCACTAACCCGGCCTGGGCGCCACCCCCGATATCGAGAAAGTTAGCGGGTTTGCCGCCACTGGCCGTCACTACGTCAAGCGTGTTCATCACCAGCCCAGCGCCATTGCCTATTACCCCGATATCGCCGCCAAGATGTACGTAGGTCAAGCCCTGCTCCGTCGCCTGCTGGTCCATCGCGTTGTCGAACGATTCTTCGCGATATGGCAAGAGATCCTTGTGTCTATAGAGGGCATTGTCGTCGATATCGACTTTCGCGTCCGCCACCACCACCTGGCCGTCGCCCGTGATCACCAGAGGGTTTATCTCAGCCAGCAGACAGTCATAGCGGATCAGCGCGCCATACAGCCCCTTCAGCACGGCTCCCAGCTCGCGCGACCTGGCGCGGTCGAACCCCGCGTCCTTCATGGCCAGTCGTACCGCGAAATCAGGCAGCCCGTAGGCCGGATCGATCGCGACACGGACAATTGCCTCGGGATTGGTATGCGCGACATCCTCAATATCCACGCCGCCCATCGAGCTTAGCATCAGCACGAAACGCTTGCTCGAGCGGTCGTTCACTATGCCGGCATAGTACTCCGTCGCGATGTTCAGCGCGGGCTCGACGAGGACCTTCTTGACGGTAAGCCCCTTGATATCCATGCCCAGGATACGCTCGGCAACCCCCCGAGCCTGCTCCGGCGTGGATGCCACCTTCACGCCGCCCGCTTTGCCGCGACCGCCAACATGGACCTGCGCCTTGATCACGACCGTGCCGAGTCGCGCCGCGATAGCCTCGACTTCGTCGGGCCTGGTTGCAACCTCGCCCGTGGGCACGGGCAAGCCCGCGGCACGGAACAAATCTTTTCCCTGATACTCATGCAATTTCATATGCGCCGTCCCCTTAAAACAGTGCTCGCTGTCTAAACAGCGCGCGCGTATCCCATTCTACACTTGGCCTGTCGCGTTCCGCTACCTGAAGCTCAAACGGCAAGGCGCGACGAAGAAGGCCAAAATGGCGGCGCATGGCCGCGAGTGCTATGGATGGCCGGTTATTTTCCTCGCTCAGATGGGCCAGCCACACCCAGCGATCGTGGTCCGCGCCGGCAAGGTCTTGCAGTAGCTCGGCCGTTTGTTCGTTGGCAAGGTGACCGCGCTCACCGGCGATGCGCTTCTTGAGTATGGCGGGATAGCCAGGATTGGCGGCGAGCCGGCCGCGATCGTGATTTGATTCGATAATCGTCAGGTGGGTGTCACGCAGGGCTTCGTGTACGTGGCGTGAGCAGTGGCCCAGGTCCGTGGCCAGCCCTACTCGCCATTTGCCGAAATCGATGCGGAATCCCACCGGATCGGCGGCGTCGTGCGGGACTGGAAAGGCGTGGATCTCGAACGGCCCAAGCGTCATGCCGCTACCGGCAGTGATTGGATGCCTATCGACGCGGGCGCCAAGCCTCATGCCGCTCATAGTGCCGGCGGTCGCGACCAGCGCCGCCCCGGACTGGCGAGCGAGCACGTCTGCGCCGGCAATGTGATCGGAATGTTCATGGGTGATCAGGATGCCGATGAGCGGCGAGTGATAGGTCGAATGTTTACGCAATAATTGCTGCAGTTGGCGCGCGCTCAAGCCGGCATCAACGAGCAGGGTCGCCGAAGCGCTTTCGATAAGAATTGCGTTCGCGGAACTGCCGCTGGCCAGGCATTTTACGCGTAGGTCTTCGTTCGCCGAATCCATACCTGCATCCTCGACCGGCACGGTTAACGCGGCGCGCGGTTTTCGTGCCGGTGTGCCGTTAAGACTGTAGTGTACACAGTGGCTCGCTTTTGCCATCGATCGTTGTAGATCAGCTCAAGCCGCCCGCGCGCGCTCGCCGCACCATTTCATGAAGCACGGGATGGTAGACGCGTTCATAGCCGCCGGCATAACGGATAGCGACGCCGCCGAACCCTGCCTTAAAACGGCTAACGCCGGCGAGCGGATCGTCTTCATGGTCGGTATCGGCGATGCCGAACATGTCGTAACGCGCCGCGCCGCGCGCCTTCGCCCACTGCATCGCCTCCCATTGCAGGGCGTGGTTTGGCATCATGTTCCGGCCCTCGTTTGAGGACGCGCCATACAAATAGGTTGCTTCGCGGCCAAACTGATGCGTCAATATGCCGGCGAGAAGAGTTTCATCATGCTCGGCTAACAACAGCACGGTATCGCCGGCGAGGTACTGCTGACGCCAGAGGCCGCGATAATATTCCACGTCACGGATGGTAAAGTTGTCGCGTTCGCTCGTGGCGCGAAACATCGCGTACCAGCGGGCAAAGTCCTCGTCGCCGTGCGCGGCGCGGACACGCACGCCGCGTTTGACGGCGAGCCGCGTGTTATATCGCCACTTCGGCTCCCAGGACGCTTGAATCTCATCGAGGGATGGCGTCAGATCGATCACCCTTGTGGCGGTGTGCTGCACGGTTGGGGCAGGCTTGAGCCCGAGCCGCGACAGCCGCGCCGCGAGACCCGGATCACGCGCGATCGGCAATTCCCAGGTGATGGCGACGGCACGGGTGCGCGCCGCCAGCATATCGAGGGCGCGAATCATCGCCGCCAGCGCTTCGTCCGAGTAATAGTTCAGTAACGGGCCGCGGGGCAGGTAGCCCACGGTGTATGGGCTGTACGGCAAGCGGCGGAACAACACTTGCGCGAGAGACGGAAGCTCGCCATCGTTGGACGGAACGAGTAATCGGAATGGGGCCCAGCCGAAATGGCGCTTGAAGCGGCCCCAGTTGGCCGATTGCATGAATCCGCCATGAGGATGCCGCGACACCAACTGGTCCCATCTTTGCGCGTCGCGAAGCAGGATTATACCGACATCCCTTCCAAGGACGTTCACCACGCGCGGCCGCACGCCTATCCACCCTGACGACATACGGAGTTCGCCACGCCTCTCCGGCGGCCGGATGGACGCCCGGCTACGGGTGTACGGCCCGCGAGGCTATCGACAGCCCGAAACATCGCCGCCGCCAGACGCATTGCGTCCAGTATAGCGAATTTGGCGCTCGCACCCCCTTCCATATTTTCAAAACTGCGTTACAATGCAGATGGAGATCACCGTCACCCAGGTTTGTGCCGCACCGCAGTTTGCCGGGTGCGAATGGCTTAGGCCGGGTGGCTCTCGGACCCCGGTGTGTTATTGTGAACCTCCGGTGAGGTGAATCCGATTTCACTGCCAACGTAAGTCCACGCTGACTCGCGACGGTGTGGCCGGCGGGTATGCACTGTATTGGCACCGCGTGATCGCGAGCA
>JANWHV010000258.1 GCA_025450255.1 Chloroflexota bacterium
CAGACGAAGCGCATGCGCGAACAGACCAAGCGAAAGCGTGCCGCCCGCAAGGCCCAGAAGCGCCGTACCACCACGCCATAGATTATCGGCGCCGCGCCGGATCTGCTAGCCTGCCGCGATAGCAATATCGGGCAGGCTTATTGTGTTGAGCATTTGCTGTCCCCCGCGCGATCTGCTCACGAACCGTGGTGGAGCGCGAGCGTTCCGGAGCACGCACTACCATATCTATTGCTCGACGCTCTTTTCGCCGCCACGCCTACTGCTCGACCACCATAACCGTGCCGACGGGCGCCCAGGTGAACAGCCACTTCGCCACGTCATTGGGCACGTTGACGCAGCCGTGCGTGCCGCTGTAGACGCCAGGTGGACCAGGGGCGGTATTGGTGCCTGGCCCGAACACCGTGCGCCAGGGCGCGTCGTGGATGAAGTATCCGCCTGCGTGAAAGTAAAGCGCGTACTGCACGTTTGACGGCGGGTAATAATATGGCGTGCCCTTTTTCCATGGGCTGATGAACTTGTACGGATGGAACTTCGCCCCAATGTGCCAGAGGCCAACGGGGGTAGGCAGCAGCGCGTTTCCAGTAGTCACCAGCGTCGAGCGCACCACGGTATTACCGTCGAACACATCCATTCGCTGCGTGGCGAGGTGAACCACGATGCTACGGTAATTGATGCCGAGATCGGAGTAGAGGCCATCGCCCGTGTTGCCTAGCTTGTCGGTCAGTTGGATAACCATGGTGTACAGCCCTGGTTTCACCAACAGGCCACGGTAATTTCGGCCATCCCACGCCACGTTGAACGGCTTCCCGGGCGGCGCGTCGCCCAGATCCAGCTCACGGACCACGCCTTTTGTCGACTGACGCCGGATCACGGCGCGCACGTGTACCTGCTTACTGGGCGTGAAGTGCATTGAGAGTTTGTCGTACTGCGGATTAAACTGGAAGCGGCTAAAAAACGCGTGCTCGATCTGAGGCGCCGTATTGTCTATATGCACGGCGTAGGTCGCGACAGGCCCCTTATTTCCGGCCCAGTCGACGGCACGAACGTGGAAGTACAGATCGCCATTGGCCAGCGGGCCCAGGTCCGCGTGCCGAATGTCGCCGATCGCCCCTGTCGGCACGCCATCCGGTTTCCGGTCGATACCGGTCTGGTACCCTTGCACGGCGCCGTTGTCGGTAGCGGCGGTCCAGGTAAAACTGCCCAGAACCCTGTTATAGGTTTGGCGTTGGTCGAGGTAGGTTGTCGAGCTGATTACCACCGTGCTTGGGGGCGTGCGATCGAGGCGGAACGCCGGTCCATCGTAGTACGTGGCCCAGGGGCCTCGATACTTGCCGTCGGTCAGGCGCGCCCGCCAATGATACGCGCCTTCCGGCAGCTTGCCGACATCCACGGTGATCTGTCCTATCTGCGTGGCGGGAAGGGCCTGGCCTTCGGCGGTCGGCAAGCCGTCGAAGGGCCTGGCCAACGGTGCTAATTCAATCTGCGGTCGCAGACCGAGCGTGACGCCTGGGGGGGCCGCCACGGTGAAGACGACCGCCGAAGTGTTCGTCCAATACCGGGGTAACAGCGTGCCACCGCCAATCTCCCGCTCCGCCAGTTTGGTTGGGGCAAGCAACACCGGCGTGGGCACCGGCGTGGCCGTCGCGGTCGCCGCTGGAGTCGGCGTCGACGAAGGCGGGCGCGTGGCACTGGGCGCCACGGTGGAGGTATCAGACGAGGATGCGACCGTCGACGTAACAGCGCCACGCGAGGACGCGACGGTCGCGGTGCCCGCGACAATGCTCGGGGCAGGCGCGGGCACGGTCGCGCTCTGGCCGGCGCGCGCGGAAACGGTGGCCGCGACGGCAGCCGCGACCTGCGTGGCGACCGAACTGGATGATGGCGGAGACGCCGCTTGGTTAGAATCAGACGAAGTTTGCAGCGCGCAGCCCGTGAGCAGGATCGGCGCCGTGCAGGCAAGTATCAGGAGCTTAAGTCGGCTCGCCATCGGGAATTTCCTCCGCGCATGTATAGTGCCCTGCCTGGAATCAACGATCAAGGGATATGTGGCGATCGGTGGATTTCCGAGGCGCGCGGTGGCGACTGTTGCCCTTCAAGCATCCCATAACCACTACAACGAACGCGGCGATCATACGGTTACAGTAACGCCCGGACTTATGGGACGGCCGGGTCGCCAAACCTGGCCGTCCGAAGAGCGCGTGTGCTATTTCTCGTACACGGATGTACGCCAATCGGCGTGATCCGGCGTGGCGCCGCGCGCCGCCGCGAGGTATCGCTCCTGAATACGCCCCACGATCGGACCGCGGCGGCCGCCATCGCCGATCGGGCTCCCATCAATCTCGCCGATGTGCGCTACCTGGACACCGGTACCGCAGAAGAACATCTCGTCCGCCACATAGAGCTCGCTGCGGTCTATTCGACGCTCGACTACCGGAATCTCCTCTTCGCGCGCCAACTGGATTACGGCCCCGCGGGTGATGCCTACCAGGATGTCGTCGCTGACGGGCGGCGTGACAAGAGCGCCATTTTGCACGAGAAAAAAGGTGCACGAGCTGCCCTCGGCCACGTGGCCGTCGTTCGTCAGCATGATGGTGTCGTCAAAACCGGCGGACATGGCGTCGTCCACGGCAAGCGCCGTATTCACGTAACCACCGGTTACCTTGCCGCGGGCCGGTATGGCGTTGTCGTCGAGCCGCCGCCAGCCGGATATGGTGACGCGCAAACCGCGCGTGGTGTCGAGGTAATCGCCCATCGGCACCGCGAAACACGAAAAGGCGTCGGGAATCTTGCTCAACGCCACTTTGATCATGCGGCCAGATTTGTAGGCCATGGGCCGGACATAGGCATCGCTATGGAAGCCGTTCGCGCGGAGCATGCGGATGGTGGCGTCGCACAGGTCGTCGACGCTCATCTTGAGATCGATCTTCAGGATGCGGCACGATCGCAAGAGCCGTTGATAATGCTCCTTGAGCTTCAGCGCATAGAGCTGGCCCTGGTCGTCGTTCCAATAGCAGCGGACGCCCTCAAAGCAGCCGGTTCCGTAATTCAAGGCATGCGTCGCGATGCTGACCGTGGCCTCCGCCAGGGGAACGACGCGGCCCTCAAAATACGCGTACCCGGTGTCGATGCTGCTCGTTGGCGGCGGCCCTCCGGCCGCGGACCTGGTCTGCACGGTTGTCACTGCGCGTTCCTTTCGCTTGCGGGCCGGCCAACTCCGGCCCGTCGTTCGTTCTTTTGCTACGCCTGAGCGCGGGTGATCGCGAACTCGAGGCTGTCGCTCAGAGCTATCCAGCTTGCTTCGATGATATTCTGCGAGCTACCGACCGTGCTCCAGGTCTCCTGCTCGTCGCCGGTTTCGATCAACACCCGTACGGTCGCCGCCGTCCCATCATGACCGTCGAGCACGCGCACCTTGTAATCCAGCAGATGCGTCTCGTCAAGGTGAGGATAATGGGTGCGCAGGGCCTTCCGCGCCGCCAGATCGAGCGCGTTCACCGGGCCGTTTCCATCGGCCGCCGTATGCACGATGGCGCCGTTCACGTCGAGCTTAAGCATGGCCTGGGCGATCATCTGGTGCGACTGGAGGCGCTGGATCACCACCAGAAAGTCCACCAGGGCAAACGGCGCCCTATAGCCGGGCTCGGTCCTCTGGACCAACAAATGGACCGACGCCTCGGCGCTCTCAAAGCTGAAGCCTTCGTTTTCCAGCGACTTTACCTGCTCGACTACGGCGTTGAGACGCGCGCCGTCGAGCGTGGCGCTCCCTACCCGCTCCACCAGCTCCAGAACGTTGCCGCGCCCCGACAACTCCGAGATCAGGGTGCGCTGCGTATTGCCGACCAGCACCGGATCGACGTGCTGATACGCGATGGGCGAGCGGCGCATGGCGCTCACATGGATACCGCCCTTGTGGGCGAAGGCGCTGTGGCCGACGTATGGTTGCCCGGTCTCCAGGGCGCGGTTGGCGACTTCGCCCACATAGCGCGCCGCCTCGGTGAGATGCGCGAGCGAGCCCTCGGGTAAACACCGTATGCCGAACTTGAGCTCCAGGTTAGGAACGATCGAACAGAGATTCGCGTTGCCGCAGCGCTCACCGTAGCCGTTGAAAGTGCCCTGCACGTGCGTGGCGCCGGCCTGCACGCCCGCGAGGGTGTTCGCCACGGCAAGCTCACAATCGTTATGGGTATGGATGCCGATCCTGGCGCCCGGGATCGCCTCGCGCACGGCGCGGACCGCGCCGGCGACCGTCTCGGGCAGGTTGCCGCCATTGGTGTCGCACAGCACGATCGTCGCCGCGCCCGCGTCGGTCGCCGCGCGCAAGGTGGCGAGCGCGTAATCCCGATCGGCCTTGAAGCCATCGAAGAAGTGCTCGGCATCGTAGAGCACGCAAAGCCCCTGGGCACGGAGATAGGCAACCGATTCGCCGATCATCGCCAGGTTTTCCTCGTATGTGGTCTGTAACACCTCGTGGACGTGGTGCGTCCAACTTTTCCCTACAATCGTAACGCCCGTCGTACCACAGTCGACCAGGGCCTTGAGGTTGGCGTCGACTTCCGGCGCGCAGTTCGGACGGCGCGTGCTGCCGAAGGCATAAACCGTGGCATGTTTCCAGGTCCGGTTGGCGGCGGCGCGAAAAAACGCCACGTCCTTGGGATTGGAACCCGGCCAGCCCCCCTCGATGCAATCAACACCCAGGGCGTCGAGCCGCTCGGCGATGTGCAGCTTATCGCTCAAGCTGAGATTGATGCCCTCGCCCTGAGTACCGTCCCTGAGGGTTGTATCGTAGATCTCCATGTGGTCGCTCATAGGATTAACCGCCTTACCACTTCATCGCCCATCTCATGTGTGTGCAGGAATGGAGCGCCGGGGGCGGCAATATCGCGCGTGCGGTGGCCGGCGTCGAGTGTTTGCTCGACCGCGCGTTCAACCGCACGCGCAGCTTCCTCAAGTCCGAAGGAGTGCCGTAGCATCAGGGCGACAGAAAGGATGGTACCGAGAGGGTTCGCCAGCGCTTTGCCGGCGATGTCGGGCGCCGATCCGTGGATCGGCTCATAGAGGCCGCGAGAGCCGGCGCCAAGGCTGGCGGACGGCAACATGCCGAGCGAACCGGCGAGTACAGCCGCCTCGTCGCTGAGGATGTCACCAAAGAGGTTCTCCATCACCATGACGTCGAAGCGCGCCGGGTCGCGCACAATCTGCATGGCGGTGGAGTCTACGAGTGCATGTTCGAGGGTCACATCAGGATATTCCTGGCCTACCGCGATGGCAAGCTCTCGCCAGAGCGCCGAGCTGGTGAGCACGTTGGCTTTATCGACCGAGGTGACGTGCTTCCGCCTGCCCCGCGCCAGCTTGAACGCCACGTGCAGAATGCGCAGGATTTCGGGGCTGGTATAGACGAGGCTGTCGACAACGCGCGTGAAGCGCACGCCCACTTTCCGGCCGCGCGGCTTGCCAAAGTACAGGCCGCCGGTTAGCTCGCGCACCACTACCAGATCGGTCCCCTCGACCACCTCGCGCTTAACGGGAGAGCTATCGATCAGGGACGGCCAGGCGCGGACCGGCCGCAGATTCGCGAACACGCCAAGTTCCTTGCGGAGCCTGAGCAACCCGGCCTCGGGACGGACCGCCGCGCGCGGATTGTCCCATCTTGGACCGCCGACCGCGCCAAGCAGTATCGCATCGGAGGATGTGCAGAGCCGCAGCGTATCGTCCGGCAGCCCTGTCCCCGTGGCGTCGATCGCCGCGCCGCCAAAGATAGCCGATTCGGTGCTGAACGAGGCAATACCCTTGGCCTCGATGGCTTGAAGAACCTTGAGACCCTCGGCGACTACTTCCGGCCCAATGCCGTCGCCCGGCAAGACAGCAATCGAAAACGCAGGCGTGGAGTCGCTCGTCTTCCGCGGGCCAGTCTTCGTCTCGACAGTCACGTGTTCTCCATACTATTAGCTGAGCTTCGTCCATACCCTAACGGGCATAGACTGCTTGATAGCACGGGCCGACTGCCGGTCAGAACCGGCGGCCCGTCGCCACGCAGGCGCTCGGCCAGCGGAGCTTATAGCCTAACTCTGAAACAAGCGCACGCGCCAATCGTCTTGCGCGAACGCCGGCTCCGCCGGAGCCTGCAGTAGCTTATTAATGGCATTGAGGTAGGCCCTGCCGGCCGCCACGATAATATCAAGGTTGACACCATGGCCCGAGAACGTGCGACGCGGAATATCGGGATTGACGGAATCGCTCGCAATGCGCACCGTCACTTCGCCCACCGCGTCGATGCCCTCGGTAATGGCCTGCACCACGAACTCTTGCAGCGTGTGGCCGTTGCCCACGATCTGGTCGATCGCCTTGTATACCGCGTCGACGGGGCCGGTGCCAATCGCCGACGCC
>JANWHV010000259.1 GCA_025450255.1 Chloroflexota bacterium
ATCGGCTACGATGGGCTGACCGCACTCGATGCCGCCAATCGCGGCGGCGCCCGCGATCTTGTCGAGTGGCTGCGCGAGCGAGGCGCTATGGCCGCCGGCGGGGAGACTGAAGTGGATGACTGAAAAGACGTTGCGCATCATCCAGGTAGGCGTCGCGCCGACTGGAATTGGCGCGGCATGGCTCTCGTTGCTCCGCGAGTCCACCGACTGGGAGCTGGCCGGCGTCGTGGATGTCGCGCCCGAGAATCGCGCGCTTGCCGTGGAGCGGGCTGGGCTCGCGGCCAATCAGAGCTTCGACTCCGTCGAGGCGGCTGCGCGGGCAATCGCGTTCGACGCCGCGGCGATAATTGTCCCATCTCCCGCCCACGCGCGGGTATGCACGGAGGCGCTGCGCGCGCGCAAGCACGTGATCGTGGAAAAACCGTTCGCGCTCGACTTTGAGGAAGCGCGCGCGGTGGTGATGCTGGCGGAGCAACATGACCTGCGGGTGATGGTCGACCAGAATTATCGCTACATGGCCGACATTCTGGCCTTGCGGCAAGCCGTACACGACCAGGTGGCCGGCAGAGCCACGTTTGTCTCGCTCTCGTTCAACTACGACTGGCCGGCGCGATCGTACCAAGCGGCGATGGCCGATACGATGCTGCTGGAGATGGCCATTCATCACTTCGACTCGCTCCGCTTTGTGCTTGGCACGGATCCGCTGACGGCGCACGGCCAGACCTGGCGGCCGCCGTGGACCACCTACGCGGGCGACACCTGGGTCGCGTGCGGCTTTACCTTTCCAGGCGGGATCCACGCGCTGTATAACGGCAGCCTGGAGGCGCCCGGCGCCCAGGACCCATGGCAGGGCGTCTGGCGTATCGAATGTGAACGCTGCGCCTTGCACCTGGGCAACTTCGGCCATGGATACGGACTGTATAGCAGTCGCGCTCGAGAAGGGTTCGCGCTCCTTGAGGCATTCGACGGCCCGCCGGATCCGGGCTCCGCGATCGCGGGCACGTTGCGGGAGTTTGCCGCCGCCTTGCGCGAGAGCCGGGCGCCACAGAGCGATGGCCGGGATAACCTGCGGACGCTGGCAATGGCCTTCGGCGTGGGCCGCTCATCGCGGCAGGGACGAGTCATCGACCTGCAAGCGGACTATTTCGGCGGCGATCAGGGTAGGTATGTTCGGCCGGTCCGCAGCTTCCAGAGCAGATAGCAGCAGAGGGTATTCTTCAGCCGATGAGCCGTGGCGCCGGGCAACGAGACGGCGACACGGAAGGTGTGCTTTCGGCCGACGCTGATCATCGCCATGCCGCAGTCTCCACCGTCGATAATACGCGCGTCTAGCAGTCGAGGCAGGGGGCGAGTAACGGGCACGGTTCGAGTCAGCGTGGCAACAATCGAGCGCGCCGCGGCCTTGGCCATGGCGGCCGCCAGGTAGCCGGTTTTGGGTACGCCGGCGTTCGCGGTCGCGGCAACAGCCGGCTGGGCAGCCATCCCAACCGCGTAAATCTCCGGATACAGGCGGTGGCGATACTGTTCGTCCACCGGTACATACCCGTGCCTGTTGGTCAGGCCCATGGTCTTCCACATGCCCGCCGTGCCGCGGAAGGCGGGCATTATCATCGCGAAGTCCGCGTTCAACTCTTGCCCGCTCGCCAGCACCACGCACTTCGACCCTACACGGGTGATGGCCGTGCTGGGATAGACGCCAATGCCGCGGCGCGCAAACGCGCGCTCGAGGAAGCGTTGCGCTCCAGGCGTTCCCATGCCAAGGTGGCCGAGATGCGACTCAGGCGTAACAAAGGTGAGGGTCGCTTCTTGGCGCGTGCCACGCCGCCGCAACGCGTAGTCCAGCCACAGCATGAACTCGTATGCAGCGCTGAGATAGCTCGCTCCGGTGGCAAGCCCCACCACGGCATGGCCAGGTTGGTGGATAAACACTTCAAGCGCGTCGGTGGTCGCCAGCGCCATCCCTTCGGTATGGATGAAATACGCGTTGTTATGCGCGCCGCCAATCCCGGGTACCGCGTCGGCGTCAATTTCCGGTCCCGTCGCGACCAGCAGAAAGTCATAGGGGATCGCGTCGCCGTCCGCGACTACCATGCGCTGCGCGGGCTCGATCCGCTCAATCCGTGCTTTCTTAAATGCAATACCCCAATGCGTCAGCGCGGGCTCGACGGCAAACTCCGCCCTGTTGGAGTCACCGTCGAACGCCACATTCAGCAGCCCTTGCGGCAGGATAAACTGGCCGCGGTCCGCGAGCACGGTGATCGCCGCCCGCGGTCCCAGGCGCCGCCGCAGCTCGTATGCCGCCGTGAGACCCGCCACGCCGGCGCCGAGGATCAGCACGCGATCGGGGCCGGGAGCGGCTGGGCCGCCCGACGGCCGATACGTGGAGATCGCCACCGGCGCTTCAACCGGTGCGTCGTGTTCTTGCGTTGTCGGGGCCATGGTGTTGTCCTCCACGATTCTTCGGTATGCCGATGCGGGAGGGTATGCCCTCCGGCCATCCGCTTCCACCGTAGCTCCGGCGCGGCGGGGCCAAAAGGGCCGAATGACCGTGATCGCCTGGGCGTATGGTCATCAGATGCCGCGCCGCCGCGCGATGCCCAGCAAATGCTATGAGGGCCACTCGCATGGCCAATTCAAGCCGCGGCCTGGTCCGGCGGTAACGACCGCCGGACGGCCCTGCATTCAGGTGCCATGCGGCTCTACGCATGCCATGTTCTCGCATGTAGTGTGAAAGCAGGCAAGTAACGAAAACCGGGGACTATGCATCCGAAAGCAATAGCCGTAGGCACGGCAGTGGCCATGATGAAAGGACGCCTACCATGATCAGCACGGAATACCGCGACGCCGAAGTATCGGTATGCGCACCGGCGACGGTGACGTACACCAACGACCAATGCCAGGTGATCGAGCTTGAGGTCCCCGAGGCGAACGAAGACACCATACGCGTATCAACTGACCGCGACGAGGTGATCGTCAGCGCCGAGGGATCCCACCAGCAATACTACCGGCGCGTCGGCATGCGATACGCGGCGACGCTCGAACAGATCCAGACCACGTTGCGCGACGGCACGCTGGAAGTGCGCGTGCCGAATCCCCAGCACATAACGCCTTAGCGAGTCTGATCCGTGCCATGATTCACAACGACGCAGTAGATACGACGGGCTCATGGGAGCAGACGTTCGGCCCCAAAGATGGCGCCTGGTTGCAGCATACGTTTACGCACATCACCGAAGAGTTGAAACACGTCACTGACATCCGCGCCGCGCGCCTTGACGACGAGGACCAGATGGACGGCTATCGGCGGCAAGCCGACGAGGGTCACGGGGAGTCTGGCGATTGGCAACTCACCAGCCCGGAGACCGGGATCAACTATATGATGGGCTGCAACTGGCATGGAGGCATGGCGCTGGATCGCATCGCGTGGCCCCCAGGGCACGCTGATTTCCCTGGCGACGCGTTCAATCGCCATGGCTGATTGCCCGCGAGGACGGCGATAACCCATTGCCAAACTACAGTCCGACCGGCCTTGCTCCGCAAGACGAATGGCCCTGGAGAGCAACGCCCCTCCGTCCTATGCTGGTGCTGACAGGAGCGGCCCGGGACGCGTCCAGGAAATGAAGTTGAGTGCATCTGGGGAGCGGCAAATGAAAATTGTGGATACCGGCCTTCCACGAGGAGAGTTTCTCAAGGTGCTCGGCGCGCTTGGCGCAGCAGGTACCACCCTCAGCCCAATGGCAACACTGGCGCACGCGGCCGAACGCGCCGGCGCCAACCCCAAGCGCCTGGTGCGGCACGCGGACCACTTTGGCATGTTCGAGGCGGAAGTCGACCAGGGCGTGCTGAAGCGCGTCATCCCATACGCCAAGGATCCCAAGCCAAGCCCAATGGCGCAGGCACTGCCAAACCGCGTGTATTCGCCAAGCCGTATTCACTCGCCGATGGTGCGGCGAGACTACCTCTCGCGCCGTTATAGGAGCGATACCACGGAGCGAGGCTCTGGAGACTTCGTCCGCGTCAGTTGGGATCAGGCGCTGGATCTGGTCGCGGAAGAGCTGTCCCGCGTCAAGGCGACCTACGGCAATCAAGCCATCCACAACTGGGCAGACGGCTGGTCACACTCTGGCCTGTTGCACAAGCCGAACGTGCTGGTAAGCCGCTTCTTGAACGGGTTCGGCGGCTTTACCGACGGCATCAACGACTACAGCACGGCCGCGCTCACCACTGTCACGCCGCACGTGGTCGGCAGTATCGCCGGAAACGATCAGCAGACCGTGTGGCCTGTGGTGCTGGCGCATACAAAGCTCGTCGTCTTGTGGGGCGCGGACCTGATCCAGAACAATCAAATCGACTTCGTGGTACCCGACCACTATGTCTATCAGGCGCTCCCCCGCTTGAAAGCCGCCGGAACCAGAGTGATATCGATTAATCCCTACCGTACCGATACCGACGAATACCTGAACGCGGAATGGGTGCCGATCCGACCGTGTACCGACGTGGCCATGATGCTCGGCATCGCCCATACGCTCTACACCGAGAAGCTGCACGACCAACATTTTCTGGACACCTACACCACCGGCTTCGCCAAGTTCAAGGCCTATCTGCTGGGTGAGTCGGACGGCACGCCCAAGAATCCGGCCTGGGCCGAGAAGATCTGCGGCGTGCCCAGGGGGACAATCGCCGCGCTGGCCCGCGATATGGCGAAGACGCGCACCATGCTGATGGGTGGTTGGGCCATCCAGCGCCAGGATCACGGCGAACAGCCGCCGTGGATGCTGATCACCCTGGCGGCCATGCTCGGCCAGATAGGCTTGCCCGGCGGCGGCTTTGGGTTCAGCTATCATGCCAGCTCAGGCGGCGCGCCGACCACCGTCGGCCCCGTGCTGGCCGGCATACCCAACCAAACCGACGCGAAACGTGCCCTGCCCACGCGCTGGCACGGGAACGCTTCACATGCCGTTCCGATTAGCCGTTTCGTGGATATGCTGCGCAACCCCGGCAAGCACAGCACGTTCGACGGTGGCCCTATCGTTTACCCGGACATCAAGCTCATCTACTGGGCCGGCGGCAATGCCGTAAACCATCAACCCCAGCTCAACGAGCTGGTTGAAGCGCTGCGCCGCCCGCAGACTATTATCGTGCATGAGGTCTTCTGGACCCCTACCGCCAAATTCGCCGACATCGTGCTGCCGATCTCGACCACCTTCGAGCGGAACGACATCGCCTCGATCGGCCTCTTCTCCAACCAGGGGTACGTGGCGATGAAGAAGGCAATCGAGCCGCTGTTCGAAGCGCGTACCGACTACGCCATTTTTGCCGACCTCGCCGAGCGGCTGCACTTTAAGGCAGGGTTCACCGAGGGCCGGGACGAGATGGCCTGGCTCCGCTACTTCTACAACACGGCACGGAAAGCAGGCGCGGCCAAAAAGGTGGCAATGCCGGATTTCGATACATTCTGGCGTCAGGGCCTGTTGGAGTTCGCGGCCGACCCGAGCCAGGCCTCCTATGTGACCTATGCCGACTACCGCCAGGATCCGCAGAGCAACCCGCTGAACACGCCGTCCGGCAAGATCGAGATCTATTCCACCAAGATTGCCGGGTTCCACTATGCGGATTGTCCTCCGCAACCGACCTGGCTGGAGCCGGTTGAGTGGCTGGGA
>JANWHV010000260.1 GCA_025450255.1 Chloroflexota bacterium
ACCACGCCGGTGCCTACCGCGATTATCTGCGCCACCGACATTATCGCCATCGGCGTCCGTTTGTATCTGGAGCGTTCCGGTATCTTGAAGAGCGGACGGATCGCCATTGCCAGCTATGACGATACGCCGGTGGCGGAGGCACTTGACCTCACCTCGGTCCACCAGCAAATCGACGTGATAGCGCGCACCGTCGCCGATATGTTGATAGGCGAGATCCGGAGCGCGCCCGTGCCGGAGCGCCACGTCCTCGTCGCGCCGCGCCTTGTCGTACGCGCGAGCAGCCTCGGCGCCAGGGCCAGGCATGAGATAGATTCCCGCGCGGGTGGCGCCCGAGCCTGAGGCCGCCGGCCTACCGCGCCGGGGTGTCCACCCGATCGGACACGCGTGCCCCGCCGCCGCTGCTGGAACGCACCACCAGGCTGGGCGCGACCAGGATATGCTTGGCGGGCGCCGGGATCCCCTGAATCTTACCGATAACCAGATCCGTGACGGCGCGGGCGATATCGTCGATCTTCTGGTGGACGGACGTCAGATCGAGGGCCTCCGCCACCGGCGTGTCGTCATAGCTGGCCACCGCCACGTCCGCGCCGATCAGCAAACCGGCGCTCTCCAGATAGGCGCGGACGCCGATGGCGATAATGTCGGTGGCGCAGATAATCGCGGTTGGGCGTGGTATGCGCGAACGGAGATGCTCCGCCGCTTTCCTGGCATTCAGTACATCATTCGGCGTCCGGATCAGCAAGCCCGGCAGCGCGTCGATGCCGGCGGCGCGCAGCGCCTCTCTATAGCCCTCGACGCGGATGTCGCCGACCACCGTTCCCTCGAGCCATCCGAGCATGGCGATGCGTGTGTGGCCTTGCGCCCGCAGGTGTTCCACCACCAGGCCGATGCCGCGCTGCCCGTCGTCGTCCGCGAACGGGAAGTCCCAGTCGATATTTGAGCGGCCAAAGCAGGCGAAGGGGAAATCCAGCTCAAGCAGCCGCCGGATGCGCGGATCGTGGTAGGTGGTATCGGAGAGCACGAAGCCGTCGACGCGGCTGGTGCGGATCAGGTCGGTATAGCTCTGTTCTTCGTGCGGTCCGGATTGGGCAAAGGTAAGCACGTGGTAACCGTTCTGCTCCGTGGCCTGGGCGACCTCGTACAAAAAGCGGTCGAGCACCTGGTTGCGCTGCACCACGTCGTGGACCCGGTGCCAGGCATAGCCGATCATGCGCGTCTCGCTGGCTTTCAAGTTTCGCGCCGTGCTGTTCGGGCGATAGCCAAGGGCCTGGATGGCCGCGTTCACCTTATGGCGGGTTTTCTGCTTGATCAGCGCGCTATCGTTGATCACGTACGACACTGTCGAGACTGAGACGCCCGCGAGCACGGCGACATCCCTGATCGTGACGCGCAGCGTATACGCCTGATCGGCCGCGGCGCGCCGCACGCGGTCGCCCACCGCCGCGGCCACGGCGGACGGGTCGGTCAGCGCGGCATAGGCGGTCAGTAGCGGCACCCCTGCCTGTGCGGACACGGATCGCAGGCTAGACATTTCATTCCCTCGGCGCCTATTGACGAGCCAATAGTCGTAGTGTAGCATGTGTTGTAACGTTTCAAAAGGAGGAAAATAGGCAATATCGGTGGCTGTAACGTTACAAAGGAGGAATTAGCGCGCTGTCCGTTGCTCGGGTCGAAGCTTGCCCATTTGGGCAGGCGGCTGTACACACGAACAGATTCCGAAGAGGGGGCCACGATGACCGATAATCACGCGCCGAAGACGTCGCTAAGCCGACGTTCGTTCGTCCTCAAGACCGCCGCGACCGGCCTGGCCGTCGCCGGCGGCGCCGATCTTATTCGTTCGCTAACGTCGCCAAGCGCCGCCGCGGCCGCCTCGCGCGCCGCCTCGGGCACCACGTTCACGCTTAACGATATGCCCGCGCCATCGGACAAAGTGAACGTCACCGCCTTCAATCTCACGGTGTCACGGTTTGAAAAAACCAACCCCTCGATCAAGGTAATCGGCAAAACCGATACCTTCGACCCCACCACCTTTTACGCGCACTACGCGGTCGGCAACGTCGAGGACACCTATAAGGTCTATTTCACCGACGTTCAGCACCTTATCCAGCTTGGCTACGCGAAAGACATCTCCACCTACGTCAAGGGCTGGCAGTACTACTCCAGCATCGCGCCCGGCGTGAAGCAAATCATCAGCGACGCCAGCGGCAAGATCTACGGCCTGCCGGTCGACGGCTACGCTCTTGGCCTGGCCTACAACAAGAAGCTTTTCGTGGCCGCCGGCCTCGACCCCGACAAGCCGCCGCTTACCTGGACACAATTCAGGCAGTATGCCAAGAAGCTGACCGACGCGAGCAAGGGCCGCCACGGCTTCGCGCCTCTCAGCCTGTCCAATACGGGCGGCTGGCATCTCACCGCCATGATCTACAGCTTCGGCGGCCAGCCGCAAATCGTGAAGAACGGCAGAACGCTCGCCAACTTCAACGACGCGCATGGCGTTCAGGCGCTGCAATTGCTGCGCGATATGCGCTGGGTCGACCAATCCATCGGCCCCAAGGAGATGGGGTACAACGACAATACCGCGGCGCTCGCCAACAACTCCATAGCCATGGGTATCCTCGCCGGCGATCAGCCTCGCTTCTTCAAGACCCAATACCAGGCGGACCTGAACGACTTTATCCTGGCCGGTTTGCCACAGGGCGGCGGCAACGCGACCCTTACCGGCGGTGATGTCCAGCTCGTCAAGCCCAACGCCACCGAGGCGATCGCCGCCGCCGCCCTGGAGTTCACCGAGTATCGCTATTTCGATCTGCCGTCCTGGGAAGCAAGTGACAAGGCGCAGGTCGCCGGTGGCGGCGCGGTCGGCATCCCGGCGAACATTGCATACGGCGGCGCCCTCAAGAAGGCGCTTGACGCCATCGACGCGAAGTACGCTAACGTTCCCACGCAAAACTATAAGTTCTTCGTGCAAGCGAACAATACCCTGAATCTCAGGCCGGAGCCCCGTATACAATCGCAAAAGATGTACGCGCTGCTCGACACCTGCGTGCAGGCCATCCTGAGTGACAAGTCGGCCAACCCGAAAGCGCTCCTCGACAACGCCGCCAAACAATTCCAGGTCATTCTGGACGCCGCCAAGTCGTAGCGCGCCGGCATGCACGTGCCGGCAGGGGGAGATAGGCCACGGTGACGGCGTCAGAGCGGAGTATGCAATCGGGGCCGATTCCGGAGCCGCGCAAACCGCTCGCCGCGCGGCTCCGTCGTGGAGTCGCGCGCAACACCGCGGCCTATCTCTTCCTGCTGCCCGCCCTGGTCACCTACGCGCTCTTCGCCTGGTTTCCGATCTTCAAGGGCTTCTTGCTCAGCTTCCAGAACGTGAACCTGGACCCCAATGGGTCGAGTCCCTGGGTGGGATTCGATAACTACCGCGCGCTTTTCGCCGATCCATTGTTTGGACAGGCATGGCGCAACACGATCCAATTCACGGTGTACGCCCTGGTGCTCGGCTACCTCATCCCGCTGACGCTGGCCCTGGCGCTGAACGAAGTGCGGCACGGCCGCGCCTTCTTCCGCGCCGCGTTCTACCTGCCGGTCATTTTACCGCCCCTGGCCAGCGTTTTTATCTGGCAGTGGTTCTTCGACCCAGACCCCACCGGCTTCTTGAACGAAGTGCTGGGCTGGGTCGGCATTGGCCCGCAAGAGTGGATTTCCGATCCCGGCCAGGCCATGGGGAGCCTGGTCGGCGTGGCGACCTGGGCCGCCGCGGGCGGGACCATGCTGATCTACCTCGCCGCGCTCCAGGGTATTCCCGCTCACCTCTACGAGGCGGCGGAGATCGACGGCGCGTCGCTCTGGGGACGGCTCTTTCACATCACGCTGCCGCGGCTGCGCGTGGTCATGCTGATTATGCTGGTCTTGCAAATCATCGCCACCATGCAGATCTTCACCGAGCCGTACGCGCTGACCCAGGGCGGCCCCGCCAATGCCACGATTACCGTGATGATCTTGCTCTACACCACGGCCTTCGGCTACCAGGAATGGGGCCAGGCCAGCGCCCTCGGCGTGGTGTTGTTCTTCGTGCTCGCGTTCTTTTCCATCGTGTATATCCTGGTTACCCGGCGCTTCGCGCGCGGCTAGATCGCCTGTTAGCCCGCATGCGAGCCCCAAGTTGACGAACGGGATCGAAACAGCGTGGCGGTACAGCGCGTGATATTCCCGGAGCCGCGAGAACTGACCACGCGGATCCGTGCCCGGCGCCGATCGGAACGCGCCGAGGAGCGAACCCTGGTCTCGCCGCTCGAGCGACGGCGTCCCTCGGTGCGAATCGGCTACTGGTCGGTTTTCACGGTGCTGTTGTTGCTCACGCTGACCACCATCGTCCCCCTGTACTGGCTATTCACCGACGGCCTGAAGTCGTCGATCGAAATCGCCACGCTGCCACCGACCTGGGTGCCGCAACATCCGAACTGGAGCAGCTTTCAACAGACCTGGGATCTGCTCAACCTGGGCAAGTATCTCGGCAACACCCTGATCCTGGTGGCGGGCTCCTGGGTATGCCAGGCGTTGGTGTCGGTCCTGGCGGCCTTTTCGCTCTCCAAGCTACGCCCGGCCTTCGGTAACGTCGTGCTGGGGTTTTTCCTGCTCACGCTGCTGGTGCCGCCCGTTTCGTACTTGATTCCACAGTATGTGAACGTCTCCAGCCTGCCGTTCGTGCACTGGAACATTGGCAGCGGCACCTACGCCTACCTCGGCGTGCTGCTACCGGAGGCCGTAAACGCGTTCAATCTGTTCCTGTTGAAGAGTTTTTTCGACGAAATCCCGGATGAGATCATCAACGCGGCGCGCATTGACGGCGCCAATGCTCTTGGCTTATTGCGATGGATTGTGCTGCCCATGTCCCGGGCGGTGCTGGCGGTGATCAGCATTCTCACGGTGATGGCCTCCTGGAAAGACTTCCTCTGGCCCTACGTGCTGTTGCAATCCGATTACGAGCGCATGCCGCTCA
>JANWHV010000261.1 GCA_025450255.1 Chloroflexota bacterium
ATTTGCCGCCAGGCCGTCGAAAATCGCCAGCAGCTCCGCGCGCGCCCCATCCACCGTCTCGCTCTCCACCAGCCGCCGATCGAACGAGGCGCGGCAGCTTGCCGCCACCGTGTTGGTGCTGGTGCCGCCACTTATGGTGCCGAAGGTGATGCTCGATCCGGAAGCGCTCTCCGGGATCACCCGCACCAGCGCCCGGCGTTCGCGCAGCTTCGGCTTCAGGTCGCGCTCGATGGCCGCGATGGCCAGCGCCATCTTCTCGATGGCGTTGACGCCGCGTTCGGGCATCGCCCCATGTGCCTGACGCCCGATCGTCTCGAAGGCGCCCTGAATGGTGCCGCGATGGCCAAGGCAGATGTTGTCGACCTCCAGCGGCTCGGCGATCACCACGTAGTCCGTGCGATCGACGCAAATATAGCCGTGTTCGACCAGGAAGCCCATCCCCGCGTTCCGATTCCCCGTGCTCTCCTCGTCGGGCACGAAGCTATGCTGAATGGCGCCGCGCAGGGGTATGCCTGCTCGCCGTACCGCCTCGACCGCGAAGATCTGCGCCGCGATGCCGCCCTTCATGTCGGAGACGCCGCGGCCAACCATCCGGCCGCTCCGAATGGCGCCCTCGAAGGGATCGACCGACCAACCCGTGCCGGCCGGCACCACGTCGTAGTGGCCGTTGAAATGCAAGAGCGGACGCCGCTCCAGGCCGGGCAGCGTGGCCACCACGTTCACTCTCGGCAGTCCCTGGCCGTGAGGGGCCAGGTCCGCCAGATCGGCATGGGGAACGTGTACGTATTCGACCTCGTACCCAAGCCGGCCCAGGCAATCTCCCAGGAACGCCGCGCACTCCTGGTAGGCGTTGCCGGGCGGATTCTCGGTGGGGATACGCACCAAATCCCGCAGAAACGCAATCATCTCCGTGTCCAGCGCCGCGAGCGCGTGTCGCACCCGCGCCCGTGTGTCCTCGCCGGCCCCGCCGCGCTCGTCGACGGTCATTCGCACTCCTGTTCCCTCAACGACGGATCGAGAGTCTCGCGCAGGCCGTCCCCCAGCAGGTTGAGGCCCAGCACCACCAGCACGATCGCCACGCCCGGAAACACCGCCATCCACCAGGCTTGCTGCAGGTAGTTCTGCGCGTCGTTCAGCATGTCGCCCCATTCCGGCGCCGGCGGCTGCGCGCCAAGCCCGATGAAGCTCAAGCCCGCCGCGGTGAGGATTGCCAGGCCGATGCTCAGCGTGACCAGGACCACGATCGGCGTGAGCACGTTTCGCAATACATGGCTGAGCATGATCCGCCAGGCGGGCGCGCCAAGCGCGCGCGCCGCCTCCACGTAGTCGAGATTCCTGACCGACAGCACCGCCGCGCGCACCGTGCGCGTATAGGCCGGGATCGCGGTAATGCCCACCGCAATCATCACGTTGGTCAGACCAGGCCCAAGCACGGTGATAATCACAATCGCCAGTAGGATATCGGGAAAGGCCAGCATCACATCCATCAGACGCATGATGATCGAATCCGTCCAGCCACCAAAATAGCCGGAGATCAAGCCCAGCAGCGTGCCACATAGCGTGGCGATGCCGACCGCGACGATACCGACCGTCAGGGAGATGCGCGCGCCGGCCAGCACGCGGCTGAGAATGTCACGCCCGGTCGCGTCCGTGCCAAAAGGAAAGGTAGCCGAAGGTGGTGAAGGCGGCGTCAGCCCTGGCGTGTAGTAGATCTGGGTGGGATCGTGGGGAGCCATCAACGGCCCGAAGATCGCCACCATGGCGAACAACAGCACGATGACCGCCCCGAGCAAGGTCAGGGGACGCCGTATCATGCTCCGCATGAACCTGCCGCGCGTGGGCAGCGCGGCATCCATGTCGACCTGGGTGGGTACCGTTACGCTCCCTATTTGCATGGTGTCACAGCCTCTCACGCCACCCGGATGCGCGGATTGACGATGCCGTACAGAATGTCGAGGAGCGTATTGATCGCCACGTAGATTACCGCGAAGATCAGCACCACCCCCTGAATGACCGGGTAATCACTGTTCAGGATAGCGTTGACCACCAGGCTGCCCAGGCCGGGCCTGGAGAACACGCTCTCCACGATAATCGAGCCGGCCAGCAAGCCGCCGAACTGCAGGCCGGCGATGGTGAGCACCACGATCAGCCCGTTGCGCAGGGCGTGTCTCAACACCACGCGGCTCCGTCGCAGTCCCTTGGCTCTCGCCGTGCGAATATAGTCCTGCCGCAGCACCTCCAGCAGGCTGGCGCGGGTTATGCGCGCCAGCACGGCCGCCGCCGGCAGGCCGAGCGTAATCGCCGGCAAGACGAGGCCGCGAAACGTGGTATCGCCCAGCACCGGAAACCAGCGCATATTGAGCGCGAATACATCGATAAGCAACAGGCCAAGCCAAAATGTAGGCAGTGATATGCCCAGTATCGAGATCACCATGACCGTGCCGCCAAGCGCGCGAGAGCGCGTGGCCGCCGCCAGCGTGCCGGTCCCCACGCCCAGGACAAGGGCGATCGCCATGGCGGCCAGGGTCAAGGCAAGCGTGGCCGGGAGGCGATCGCCAACCTCGCTGAGCACCGGGCGTCCGCTGCGAATAGACGTGCCGAGGTCGCCGTGCAGAGCATTGCCGACGTAGCGGAAATACTGCACGGGCAAAGGCAGATCCAGGCCCAGCTCATGACGCTGTTGCTGAAGGCCGGCCGCCCCATTTACCGCCGTGCCCATCATGGTCGCCACGGGGTCGCCGGGTACGAGGTGAATCATGATGAACGTCACCAATGAGACCCCGAGCAACATCGGGATCAGCAACAGGATTCGGCGAAGAATTAGCTGCGGCATCGGTCAACCGGCTCTCGACATGGTGCCGGTTCCCCTCTCGCGGCGGCGAGGCGACGACCGCGAGAGGGGAACCGCTTTGGCGCTGGCGCCCCGCCGTTATGAGCTAATGGTAGCGTTGTTCAGGATCAGGTTGCCCTGAGAATCCAGGAACACGCCTTTGACCCGCGGCTGAATGGCGATATAGTTGGTCGGGTCCCAGAGCGGCACCCAGAGCGCCTTGTCGATCACGTACCGCTCGAGCTGCCCAAGCAGTACGGTGCGGGCATTGTCGTCGATGGTCGTCTTCATCTTCACGATCAGCGCGTCAAGCTTGGGATCGTTGATCCGGCTATCGTTGAATCCGCTGCCGATCTGCGACGAGTGGAACCAGATGTAAAAGATGTCCGGCAACGGGTAGCCGGCATAGGCGAAGAGTGACGCCTGATCGTTGCCCTTGCGCACCGCGGCAATCTCGCCGTTCAAATCGAGGAGCTGAATGTTCATGGTGACGCCGATTTTCTTCAGTTGGGCCTGCACATCCTCGGCGGAACGCTTGAACGAATCGGGATTGTAGACGACCGTGGTGAAGCTGAGCGCCTGGCCGTCTTTCGTTTCCACGCCGTTCTGCACTGTATAACCGGCCTGGGCCAGCAGCGCCTGGGCCTTCTTCGGATCGAATTTGTAGGCGTAGTTCTTGACACCCGACCAGTAGTTGAACATGTTCGGCTGCACCACGCCATAAATCGGCTCGCCCAGGCCGCCAAGGGCAATCTGCAGCACCTCTTGCTTGTCGACGGCGTAGTTCAGCGCCTGGCGCACCTTTACGTCGGTGAACGGCGCTTTCGTCACGTTGAACTCCAGGAAGGTGCTCTGCAGGGCAAGCGACTTGAGGATTGTGTACTGGCCGCTCGACTGGATGCGCGGCACCGACGCGCTGGGCACCGTGAGCACGTCCAGCTCGCCTGACTGCAAGGCGGCGGTCTGCGCCGCGTCATTGGTGACGATGCGGAATACGACCTTGCCGATGCTGGGCGGTCCGGACTTCACGAAGCCCGGTCCCCATTTGTAGTTGGGATTCTTGGTCAGCACGATCTGCTGGCCGGTGGTCCAGCTTTGCACTTGCCATGGTCCGGTGCTCACCGGCTTCCGCCCGAAGCCGCTCCCCTCGGCCTTCAGCGCCGCGGGACTGAGCGGGGCGAAATGGCCGGAGTCCGAGAGCTGGAAGAGCAGAAACGGGTAGGGGGCCTTGAGCTTGATCGCCAGGCTGTATTTCCCGGTCTGGGTCACCGAGACGACCGTGCCCAGCCGGCTGGCCTGTATCGCGGCCTTGGTAGCCGGATCGATCAGGCGCTGTAGCGTCGCCACGTACGCGGCGGCGTCGAGCGGCGTGCCGTCCTGGAACGTCACGTCCTGGCGCAGGTTAAAGGTATAGGTCAGGGCGTCTCTTGACACCGTCCAGCTTTTCGCCAGAGCGGGCACGATCTTGCCTTTTGGGTTGAGCGCCACCAGGCCGTCGCCGAAGAGCCGTCCCACGACGTCCTCAATCGCGCTCCCCGCTTTCTGCGGATCGAGCGTATCCGGCTCCGATGGAATGCCGTAGGTGAGGGTCGAAGCATCGGCGGCGCGCGCGGCGTGCCGCGCCGTGAGGGGGGCGATCGCGGGGCCAAGCAAGGATACCGTGATGATCGTGCCGAGAATGGAGGCGCGGCGGAACGCGCGGCGCTTCGGATTGCTCATCGAATGTCCCTTCTCATACCACATGAATAGGCGCGCTTCTACATCCCTACAAGCGGGTAACCTCGCGACCGCCTGGAACGGATCCGAGGCGAATCCGCTTAAGGCAAGGAAAACGATAGATTTAGTGCGCATGCTAATAATAGGCGCGGCGTCGATCGCCTGTCAAACCACGCCACGCCCCCAGCCGGGTTCCCTCCTTTTCGTGTATCGTGGTGTCAACCGCATATAGTTCATGCCAACCAATATATCCCGTTGGCGGCTCCGGCTGTATCGGGGTCCTCCGCCGCGTGGACATCACGCCCTGACGAAGGTGCTATGGAAAGGATACGCGGAGTGGCTGATTCACGAGTGGTACTGGTAACGGGGGCCGGCTCCGGCATCGGGCGCGCCAGCGCCCTCGCGTTCGCCCGCGACGGCGCCCAGGTGATCGCGGTCGACCTCGACCAAACCGCCGCCGAGGCCGCCGCGGCGGAGATTGGCGGCGGCGCCCTGGCCCTTGCCGGCGACGTCTCCAACCCCGACCATATCGCGCGTATCGTCGATATCGCCATACAAAAATATGGCCGGCTCGACGTCCTGTTCCAGAACGCCGGCATTCCACAGGCGGCACGCCCGGTGGAGGAGATCCCGCTGGCGGAGTTCAACCAGATCATCGCCGTCAACCTTACCGCCGCGTTCCTGGGCGCCCAGCAGGCGGCGCCGATCATGAAGTGGCAGGGCAGCGGCGTGATCCTGGTCACCGCCTCGATTGCGGCGATCCGCGCGCGGCCAGGGCTTTCCGCCTACGTGGCGTCGAAAGCCGGCGTGGTGGGCCTTGTCAAAGCCCTCGCCCTGGAGCTGGCACCGCATAAGGTGCGGGTGAACGCCATCTGCCCAGGGCCGGCGGACACCCCCATGTTGAGCAAGTTCGCCTACGGCGCCGACGACGCCGAGGCCCGAGCCCGCTTCGTGGCCAGCGTCCCGCTTGGCCGCTTGACCACCCCCGCCGATATCGCGGGCGCCGCCCTCTACCTGGCGTCCGAGGCGGCGAGCAATATTACCGGCATCGCCTTCGAGGTAGACGGAGGACGAGGAATCTGATGGCCGCATCACCGCCCGCGCACGACGAGAAAACCCACTTTCCCGCCCTCGATCCCGCCACCGGCGAGACGATCGCCTGGCTGCCGCGCGGCGACGACGCCGCCATCGACCGAGCGGTGCAAGGCGCCCGCGCCGCCTTTGCACAGGCGACGGCTTGGCGGAAGCCCGCCGTGCGCGCCGGCGTGCTCGCCGATATCGGACGTGCCATCGAGGCGGAGGCGGAATCGCTGGCCAGGCTCGAGTGCCGGGACACCGGCAAGCCCCTGGCCCAGGCCCAGACCGACGTCGCGGTCGCCGCCCGCTATTTCCAGTACTACGCCGGCTGGGCCGATAAGATTCACGGCCGGCAGATCCCTCTCGGCGACGAATACCTCGATTACACCATCCGCGAGCCGTGGGGAGTTTGCGGCCAGATCATCCCCTGGAACTATCCGCTGCAGGTGGCCTCGCGATTGGCGGCGCCCGCCCTCGCCGCTGGGAACGCCGTGGTGCTCAAGCCCGCCGAGGAGGCATCCCTCACCCCCCTCCGCTTATTGGAGATTGCCCGTGCCCATGGCCTGCCGGATGGCCTCCTGCACGTGGTAACCGGGTTCGGCGAGGAGGCCGGCGCCGCCCTGGTAGAGCACTCAGGTATCGACCACATCAGCTTCGTCGGCTCACCGGCGGTCGGTTCGGCGATCGCCCAGGCAGCGGCGCGGCGGCTGGTGCCCGTTTCGCTGGAGCTTGGTGGCAAATCTCCGAATATCGTGTTCGAGGACGCGAACCTGGAGAAGGCGCTGCCCACCGTTATCCGCGCCACCATCCAGAACGCGGGCCAGACCTGCTCGGCCGGCGCCCGCCTGATCGTGCACGAGGCGATCGCCGATCGCGTGCTGCGGGGCGTGGCGGAGCGCATGAACGCCCTGCGCATCGGTCCTGGACTCGACAATCCCGACCTTGGCCCGCTCATCTCGGCGCCGCAGTTCGAGCGCGCCCTGGGGCTGGTCGAACGCGCCGCCGGTGGCGGCGCCGCGCTGCTGGCGGGCGGGCGGCGCGCGGAGGTCCGCGGCCATGAGCGCGGCTACTTTCTGCAGGCCACATTGCTCGGCGGCGTCGATCCCGGCGCCGAAATCTGGCGCGAGGAGGTCTTCGGCCCGGTACTGGCGGCAACGACGTTCCGCGACGACGAGGAGGCGGTGGCGCTCGCCAACAGCACCGAGTATGGATTGGTGGCCGGGATATGGACCGAAAACGCCGGCCGCGCCCATCGCATGGCCCGGCGCATCCGCGCCGGCCAGGTCTTCGTCAATACCTACGGCGCAGGCGGCGGCGTGGAACTGCCCTTCGGCGGCTACAAGCGCAGCGGCTACGGGCGCGGCAAGGGGCTGGAGGCCATCCTTACCTATACGCAGGTCAAAAACGTTTGCCTGGCGCTCTAATTCCGCCCTGGCGGCGCCGGCCGGCTGACCGCGGCGTATTGCCGTAATACGGCGACTCAGCGTGTGGCCGGGCCATCGCCGCGAGCGTCACGCAACGCATCCAGCTCGCACCGCAATCGCAGAAGCTCGGCATTTGCTTCCTCCGCGCGAGCATCGGCCGCGAGACGAGCGCCTCGCTCGCGATCGAGGGCCGCGCGCAACTCACGCCGCACCGGCAAGCGCGCTCCGTCCGGGCCGTAAAAGCGCGCCAATAGTCCCTCAGGCCGTATGTCGAGTTGCAGGACCTCGCTGTGCCATGCCGGCGCCGCGTCCGGTCCCGCCGTGGGCGCCCACTGCCGCCAGAGGCCGTCGAGGATGTGCCAGCCACGCAGCCCGTCAGGCACCCACTGCCGCATGGGGTCGAAGATCAGATACTCGCGCACCCCCGCCAGGCGGTAGAGCGTCGCCTTCTCGCCCACGTCATAGCGCCAGGTGCTCTCGCTCGCCACCTCCAGCACGAACGGCGGCATCGGGCCGTCACTCCGCGTGTCATACGACGAGCGCGCGTGCGCGGCAATGCCGGGGACCACGAACACGTCCGGCATGGGCCGCCAGGGCGTGCTCCGCTCGGGCAGCGCCACGCTGACCGTCACCTGGCTGCTCACATACCAGGCGGGCTCGCCGTCCCGCCCCAGTGCCTCGGCATACTCGTGCAGCGACGCATGCGCCTCGGCGATCGCCTCATAGTGCAGGTCGCTGCCCAATACACTCTCCTCGGTGTCGTCCTCGGCCAGCAGCACCGTCGCCAACCAGGCCGGCGCCGCATGCGTATCAACGCTCATGTCGGTTACCCCCG
>JANWHV010000262.1 GCA_025450255.1 Chloroflexota bacterium
GCAGGCGCTCCAAGATAGCTGACAGTACATAACAGAGCGGGCCGCGTGGCCCGTACAAGGGAAGGAACCCTGCGATGTACCTCGACGATCGATTGCCTCGATACATGTATGAAGAGCGCGTGCAACTAGCCGCGCAGGAGCGCCTGGCCATGCCCGGTCTGCGAGCGACCCGCGAAGCCCGGCGCAGCGCCGTAATGGCGCTGGTGCGGAATCTGGTGGACGGCCTGCTGCACAGGCCGCTCCGTGCGGTCGGCGCCTGCGAGGGCTGAGCAATGCGAGCAGGGGCAGGCCGTGCTACGCTCGCCCCAACCGTGGCGAACGTACGGGGGTATGGTGTGAAGGACGGAAAATGCCGGACTGGACTGCCTATCTGGCCACGCACAGCGAGCGGTTTCGCAGTGAACTGCTGGAGTTCTTACGCATTCCCAGTGTCTCGTCCCTGCGCGAACACACCTCCGACATGGTCAATGCCGCCAGTTGGGTGGCAAACCGGCTGGCCGCCGCAGGAATGGAGCACGCGACCGTCCTTGCCACCACCGGACACCCTATCGCATACGCGGACTGGTTGCACGCGCCGGGCAAGCCGGTAATCCTCATCTATGGTCACTACGATGTGCAGCCAGTGGACCCGCTTGACTTGTGGATCAGTCCCCCCTTCGAGCCGACGATACGCGACGGCAAGGTCTTTGCCCGCGGCGCTTCGGACATGAAGAGCAATGTGCTGTTGTCCATCGCCGGCGTCGAAGCGCTGTTGCGAACTGCTGGATCGTTGCCCGTCAACGTCAAGTTCTTGATCGAGGGCGAGGAGGAAATTGGGAGTCCCGGCTTGCCAGCGTTCCTAGCTGCGGAGCGCGAGCGAGTAGCCTGTGACCTGATCGTCAGCGCAGACGGCCTGCAGGGAGCCGCCGGTCAGCCGCAACTGTGGGTGGGCTTGCGCGGACTGGCCGGCGTGCGGGTCGATGTGCAGGGAGCTGGCAGCGACCTGCACTCGGGCATGTTCGGGGGCATCGCGCCCAACGCCGCACAGGCTATGGCTGAACTCCTGGCCTCCCTCCACGGGCCCGATGGAAGGATACTCGTCGAAGGCTTCTACGATGATGTACTGCCGTTGACCGACGCCGAACGCGCCGCACTGGCTGCCTCAGCCGACAACGAACGCAACATCGCCCGCCAGCTCGGCGTAGCGACCTTGGTCGGTGAGGCCGGCTACCCGGCAGCTGAGCGCCTGGCGGCGCGTCCCACACTCGAGATCAATGGCATGTGGGGCGGGTTCCTGGGAGACGGCGCGAAAACGGTTATTCCAGCCGAAGCGCACGCCAACATCACCTGCCGCCTCGTTCCCAACCAGGATCCGCGGGCGATTCAGGAATACATCGCCCGGCACCTGGCCACGCACGCACCACCGGCGGTGACCGTGCACGTGACGAAACCGGCGGGCGGCGCCAAACCATACCGGATGTCGCTCGACCACCCGGCCAACCAGGTGCTCCGAGACGTGCTGACCGCCGCCTACCACAAGGCGCCAGCTCCAATCTGGTCGGGCGCGACCGTGCCGCTCATTCCGTTGTGCCTGGACATCCTCGGTGTCGACACTGTCACGCTCGGCTTTGGATTACCAGACGAACCGATTCACGCGCCCAACGAATTTTGCCGCGCGACGCGCATCGATGAAGGTGCGCCAGTGTACGCGCAGTTGCTGGAAGCGCTCAGCAAGCACTCTCCCAGCGAACTGCGTAGACGGAAGTAGAGCGAGGGTGCGCGAGGTGTGCATCAGGCAGAGGCGCGAGTGGTGTTTTCGCCGTCACGATCATCGGCCGGTAAGGAGAGTTGCACTTGGTGCACCGCTTGGGTGGCCGCCGGCTCGGCCGACTGAATGGTACTGAGTACCCGCAGCGGGATGCGCAAGAAGGCAGCGATGACGTTGGGGTCGAACTGCGTGCCGACTGCTGCCGCCAGCACCGCTCTCGCCTCGTCAACCGGCCGGCCTTGGCGGTAGGGACGGTTTGACGTAATGGCGTCGAAGCTATCGGCGACGCTAAAGATGCGTGCTGCAAGTGGGATGGACTCTGCCTTGAGGCCCTCTGGGTAGCCACCGCCATCCCAGCGCTCGTGATGATAGTGGACCACCGGCAGCGCTGGCCGCAAAAAGTCGATCTCTGCGATCATCTGGACGCCGAGTTCGGGGTGGCGTTGCATGTTCTGCCACTCGTCCGAATTCAGGGGACCCGGTTTGGCGAGGATGGCATCCGGGATCCCAATCTTGCCGAGGTCGTGCAGTAGTGCGCCTTGTCGTAGCTCAGCCAGCGCACCCTCCGAAAGACGAAACTCCTGGCCGATGGCCACCGCGTACGCCGCGACGCGTTCGGAGTGCCCTTCCGTCTCGTGATCCCGGACGTCCAGCGCCGCCATCAGGGCGGTGAGCGTCCCTTGATAGGATGCCTCCAGCAGCTCAAGCGCCACGCGTAGATCACGCGCTTGAGCCCGAATGGTGTTGGTGGACCGCCGGTAGGTGTCGCCCAAGGCGACGAACATGGCAAGCGCGACCGCCGCGACCGTAGCGGTAGTGATGACCTGCATCCTCCGGATCGCGGCCACGACATCAGCGACATCGCGGTAGACCTCAGCGACCCCTATGATTTGACCATTACTCATCACTGGAACATAAGTCTCAAGAACCGTGGGAAGCGCCGCACCAGTCACGTTGTCCGAGGCCGCAAGTTCGCGAATGTCGAGACTGGTCTCGCCGTCGAATGCCTCGCGCAGGTCGGCGACTGAATCGTCAATTCGCTGGCTTGTGCCGACCTGGTTCGCCAGATAACTGAACGTGATGGTCCCGTCCGGTCGATAGAAGCGGCTCTGCACGATATGCAGGGATCCAAAGTGCGTGGTGACCGTGGCGTCCACACTGGCGTAGTCCGAGGCAGTGACGGGAGTCGTAAAGATATTCGGTGGCAGTTCCGACGCGATCATACGCGTGACCCCATCACGCGTCGCATTCGCGGTTTCGTTTATAGATGTATTGCTGGATCATGGCGCCGAGTGCGAAGGAGAGAACGGCACTCCCGCCAATCAGCCAGCTTGCCAGGGCGATGAAAAACCGCCGCTGTGGATTGAGCGCTCGTGGTGAGCGGTGCGCCATGGCTCCATTCCGGGCGATGCCATACTCGGCGCCTAGCTGCCGCTGCGCCAGGGCTACCCGTCTCATCATTCATCACGAATCGCGTGGCGTCACTAGTTCGTCTAGGCTAGGCCAGATGGCTCAGATGTCTCGCCAGATCAGCGGAAGCAGTCACGTGGTTTGTACGTGCCGCACGGAGGAGCGCTGGGTGGATCGGGCGATGCTGCCGGCGGACGCGGTGTGCAAAGGGCTCGCTGAGGTAGTGGTACAGGAGATTGTGCTGCAACCGGAGGCTATCCGCTGCCGCTTGGAACGCTGATACTCGACGAGCGAGCGCCGGATCTACTAGGCGCCGCTGCCCTTAGGCTTCGCCAACCAGATGATGGTCGCGAAGGGCGCCTGGGAATGGGGCTTGCGCCGAATGATGACGGACTACGATCACTGGGCGAGGTTCGGCCTGCCCGTGGCAAAGGTCATTTTCAGCCTCAAGGACAACGACAAGCAGCTCATCGAGCTCGGCGCCAAGAAGACGATTGAGGTCATGTGGGCCGCCGGCGCCGATGCGGTGGTGCAGAAGCCGCTCTACGCCTACCCCATCGGCGCCGGGCACGTATAGGTGCCGACCCCAAGACGTCCGTGGTGGACAGCTTCGGCCATAGCCACGACGTCCTCACCTTGTTCTGCTGCCACGGCAGGATCCTGCCCACGCAAGGCTCGGCGAACTCCGGCCTCACCATCCGGGCCCTGGCCGCCCGCACCGCCGACTACCTGATCACGGAATGGGACAGTGTCCTTCAACGGCATCCATAGCACGCCGCTCCCGGCACAGTACCTAATTAGCCGCGACCTCTTGCCGACCGGAGTGTCGGGGCGGGGCGTGCCGCGGTTCGTGAGGGGATAAGGATGTGCGCTTCCGGCATCGGCAGCGGCGGGGCAATGGCACCATCGCACGCACCGGTTGCTGCCTAAGCGGGCGGTATTTACCATCATATTCACCCGCGGATGGCACACTGCGCCAACGCAGAAATCGCCACAAGGAAAGGCGAGGCTTGAACGCCAACATCAATCGAACTCACGGGCACCTAGGTTGGGCGCCGCGCTACGACCGGGCCCTCGTGCTGGATGGGCGCGACCCAAGCGGCGTCTACGGCCACTACGGCTACGGGCCGTACTGGGAGACCGGCCACAACGAACTGGTGTAACCCCACAGCCAATAACATCAGATGAAGGGACAGACGATGAATGTCAGCGTCGCAGACCCGACGACGGCGGCGGCATGGCCCGTGTTTATGGCCAAGCTGCTGAGCCGCCAGGAGGTGGCCGAACGCACTATGGCGTTCCACTTCGCCAAGCCGGCAGGCTGGACGTTCGTGGCCGGGCAGTTCATTGATCTGACTCTGGTTGCGCCACCGGAAACGGATGCCGAAGGGAACACGCGCGGCTTCTCGATAGCGAGTGCCCCGTTCGAGCCCACCATCATGGTCGCGACGCGGCTGCGTGACACGGCCTTCAAGCGCGTGTTGAAAACGCTGCCGCTGGGGACCGAGGTCAAGATCGAGGGACCGTTCGGAGATTTACGGCTGCACCATAACAAGACGCGGGCCGCTGTCGTGCTGTCCGGCGGCATCGGGATCACACCGTTTCGGAGCATCCTTCTGCAAGCCGCGCACGAGCAATGGCCTCAGCGCATCGTCTTTTTTTACGGGAATCGACGGCCCGAAGATGCCCCATTCCTCGCCGAAATGCGCGCCCTGGCTCGCGAGGACAGGCACTTCACCTTCATCCCCACCATGTCCCAAATCGAGAAATCGCAGCTCCCTTGGGACGGCGAACGGGGTTTCATCGACCAACAGATGCTCACCAAATACCTGCCTGCAGGCACACCCGCCACGTATTACCTCACTGGCCCACCGGCAATGGTCAAGGGTTTACGGGTCGTCCTCACGGCCGCTGGCGTCGACGATGATGACATCCGAACGGAAGAGTTCACCGGATATTAGGCGCATATTCGGGGAATAGGCGCACGCGGAGTGAGGCTCGCCTGGCGTTGGAGCGCCATGTCTTCTGGCTTCGCGACCACCGACAGGAGGTGATGCGTCCGCTGTCGGTTCGCGAAAGAGGCGATAGGAGATATCGGACGGCAGATACGTTTGGGCGATTTCACGGCCGCTTGTCAGGGACGGCAAGTGCTGAGCAGCGGGACGACGTAGTAGGAGGTCGCCATGGTGCAAGCGGTGGTCGTCCGTGGCGCCGAAGAGTTGGCGGTTGAGACCGTGGAGGTCCCCGCATCGAGTCCCCGACCGATGTCATTATGCGATGCGCGTGAACTCCAGTGCGATCCCGGTCCAGAACTGACATGCTTCCCGACCGCAATTCGAGCTTCGCGCGACCCCCTGGCGACCAAAGGGAGACCGGGGAGCGCCAGGCACGCGTAGGACGATGGGTCGGATCGGCGACTGAGCGCGGCACGACATGGTCGACGTGTGACGACACCGCCCACGTACGGTCAAGGCACTGAAAGGAAACTCCCATGGAACAAGAGTTGCACCTCGGAGCGCCGACGGAATGCCGCGACGGCCCGGCCGGCAAGCTCCGGCAGGTCGTGATCGACCGCGTCACAGAGAAGGTCACGTATCTCATTATTGACACGACTCCGCATTGGGGGTTCGCCGTGTTGGCGCCACGGGCCTTGGTGGAGACGGCAGATCACGAGCATATCCAGCTCACCTGCACGCGGGAGGAGTTGGGTCGCTTGGACCGCTTTGAAGAGACCGTCTTCCTGCCACCAGACCGACCACACCCGACCTTCGGCTATCCGGCCGCCGGTTATTTCTACACTGAGGGCGTGGGGCCGATGGGGATGGGATCGGTGGGCCCGGGGCTGGCGGCGATGGGATGGCCGTCAATACCGCCCTCCGTGGTCGAGGAGCACCTACCGCCCGGCGGCGCGGCCATCGGTCCCGATGCCGCCATCGAGGCCGCGGACGGCGAACTCGGGCGGGTGGACGAGGTGCTCACGGACCCGGCCACCGGCAAGCTGACCCACCTGGTGGTGCGCCGCGGCCACCTTTTCGGTGCCCATACCCTCCTCGTGCCCGCCAGCGCGATCATCAAGGTGACGGACGAACGGGTGCAGCTGCGCTTCACCCGCGCCGAACTCGAGGCCGCGCTGCGACCAGCTGCGAAGGCGAAACTAGCGAGGACCATCGTGTTAGCCCTCTTCTCCACGCGCCAGCAGGCGGAGGCAGCCCTTACCGCGTTGGCAGCGGGTGGCTTCCCCGTCGAGGTCCTCTCGGCGGTGACGCCACAGGGACAGGCGGTGCGCTTCCCGAGCGGGCGAGAGCATCCAGGCGCGGGCGAGCGCCGGCACGTCGCCATGGGCGCAGTCGTGGGGGCCAATCCAGACGTAGTGCTGTTTGGCTACCTCCTCATCTGGGCGAGCGAGGCGACGGGAGGGCTCGTCGGACTCTTGACCAGCTTGGGTTCGTCCCCGGAGCAGGCAAAGCGCCTCACCGAGCAGGTCCGCACCGGGCAGTTCCTCGTCGCTGTGCAAGCTAGCGACGAGGAGACGAAGGCTTGGGCCCTTCTGGACCTCGCTGGTGGGAGCGAGGTGCAGCGCCTTCGGGCCTGAGCCGGGCAGGGTCTTGAGAGCTCGAAAAGGTCAGGGGTATGCGGCCCGCTGTTTCTTCCGGTCCACACCCTTTGGCCGTCCGTCTCTGCGACCTCTGGCCCGCGCCGCCGTCAGGGTGACTTCACCCTCGCTGCCTCGCTGGCGGCGAGGCTACTGCCACAGTAGTGTAGGCTAGTTGCGCGCGTGAGCGCGAGGTCGCGTCTGGGCGATGAGTGGCTGGCCGAATCTGGAGTGGAGCTCGTGTCAGTTGTAATAAGGCGCAACACGACGGCGTATATCGCCATCAAGACCATGGCGGGGCGGACGTGGTGGTGGCAGCCGGCAGCCGTGGTCGCCGTCCTGGTCGCCTTCAGCGTCTACGTGATCTGGGCGGCGCTGCAAGGCGAGGGCTACGCCGCGCCGTACCTCTCCCCCTTCTACTCGCCGCGCGTCGCCCCCTTGGGGCCGATTCCTGGGGCCTTTCTCGTGCTCTGGGTGCCGCTTGGCTTTCGCGCCACCTGCTACTACTACCGCAAGGCCTACTACCGCTCCTTCTTCTGGGATCCGCCCGCCTGCGCGCGACCGGAGCTGCGGAGCAGCGGCTACCAGGGCGAACGCCGGTTCCCCTTCATCCTGAACAATGGACACCGCTTCTTCCTGTACCTGGCGATCGTCGTCGTCGCCGTCCTCTGGTACGACACCGCGCGCGCCTTTGACTTCGGCGGCCACTTCGGCATCGGCGCGGGGTCACTGATCTTGCTCGCCAACGTCGTGCTGCTGTCGTTGTACACGTTCTCCTGCCACTCGCTGCGCCATCTCGTCGGTGGCGGCGTGGCCTGTTTTTCCTGTGTCATAGCCGGGCGCAGCCGCCACACCCTGTGGCGTTGGGTGAGCACACTCAATCCGCACCATCCGCAGTTTGCCTGGTGGAGCCTGTTCTCGGTACTGGCTGCCGATATCTACATCCGGCTGCTGCTGGCCGGCATCATCATGGACCCGAGGTGGGTGTTGTAATGGCCGCGCTGACCGATCGTTTTGAAAGTCACGAGTACGACGTTGTGGTGCTGGGCGCCGGCGGCGCCGGACTGCGTGCCGCGATCGCCGCCTCGTCCTCCGGGCGTAGCGTGGCGTTGATCTGCAAGTCCTTGCTGGGCAAGGCCCACACTGTAATGGCGGAAGGGGGCATTGCTGCATCGCTCGGCAACGTCGACCCGGCCGACAACTGGCAGGTCCACTTTGGCGACACGATGCGCGGCGGCCAGATGATCAACGACTGGCACATGACGGAGATCTTCGCCAAGGAAGTGCCGGAACGAGTCTACGAGTTGGAACGCTGGGGGGCGCTGTTCGACCGGACGCCCCAGGGGAAAATCTCCCAACGTCCCTTCGGCGCTCATACTTACCGCCGTCTCTGCCATGTCGGCGACCGCACCGGGCTGGAGTTGATCCGTACCTTGCAGGACCGCGGTGTCCACAGCGGCATCGACGTCTTCATGGAGCACACAACGACGCGACTCTTTACCGACGAGGGCCGCATTGCCGGCGTCTTCGGCTACAAGCGGGAGGATGGCCGGCTCTTCCTGTTCCGCGCCAAGTCGGTGGTGCTGGCGACCGGCGGCTTCGGCAAGGTCTACAAAGTGACCTCCAACTCCTGGGAGAGCACGGGCGATGGCGTGGCCATGGCCTACGAGGCCGGGGCGGTGCTGCGAGATATGGAAATGGTGCAGTTCCACCCTACCGGCATGGTTTGGCCGCCCGGTGTGCGCGGCATCCTCGTCACCGAGGCCGTACGCGGCGAGGGCGGGCTGCTCTACAACGCCAAGAACGAGCGATTCATGCTGGAGTACGACTCCAAGAAGAAGGAGCTCTCCTCGCGCGACGTGGTGGCGCGGTCCATTTACAAGGAGGTGCAGGCCGGGCGCGGCAGCGAGCACGGGGGCGCCTACCTTGACGTGACCCACCGCGGTGCTGACTACATCAAGCGCAAGCTGCCGAGCATGTACGAGCAGTTCCTCCACCTGGCCGACGTCGATATCACCAAGGAGCGCATGGAAGTCGCGCCCACGATCCACTACGCGATGGGCGGTATCGACGTGGAGGCGGAGACGGGGGCGACGAGCCTGCTGGGACTCTATGCCGCGGGGGAGTGCGCCGCCGGCTTGCACGGGGCCAACCGCTTGGGCGGCAACTCTCTTGGCGACCTGTTGGTCTTCGGCAAGCGCGCCGGCGAAGCGGCCGCTGCCTATGCCCAGGCGCAGCCGGCGGCGCCGCAAGTGGACGACCGCCAGATCGAAGCCGAGATGGCCCTGCTGGTTGGCCCCTTCGAGAGCGACGGCCAGGAGAACCCGTACCTCTACCACGCCGAAATACAAGAACTCATGAGCACGCACGCCGCTATCGCCCGCGACCAGGACTTGCTGGACAAGGGTCTGGCGAAGTTACAGCGATTACAGGCGCGGGCCAAGGACCTGCACGTCGAAGGGTCGCGGATGTTCAATCCCGGCTGGCACACGGCACGCGACGACCTGTTCATGTTGACGATCAGCGAGGCGATCTTGCGCACCGCCGCCGTTCGTACGGAGAGCAGGGGGGCGCACTGGCGCACCGACTATCCCGACAAGGACCCGGCGCAGGAGCGGGTGA
>JANWHV010000263.1 GCA_025450255.1 Chloroflexota bacterium
CGGATATACGCATTACACCCCGTCGCCTGGCATCATGCCGCGTCGTCAGGCAATCGCCGGCGAGATGCTCCGCAGCCGAGGCCTGGCGGTGGACGCCGACCAGGTCGTGGTTACGCCCGGCGCCAAGCCGATCCTGTTCTTCGTCATGCTGGCGCTTATCGACGAGGGTGACGAGGTTATCTGTCCCGATCCTGGGTTCCCGAGTTACGAATCCATGATCCGGTATGCGGGCGGGACGGTCGTGCCGGTCGCACTGCCGGAGTCGCTGGATTTCAGGCTGGACATCGATAGCCTGCGGCACGCGATAACCAGGCGGACAAAGATGATCATCATCAACTCGCCCGCGAACCCCACCGGCGGCGTGCTGGAGCCGGACGACCTTCGGCGCATCGCCGATCTGGCCGTCGAGCACGACCTGCTGGTGTTCGCGGATGAGATCTATTCCCGCATGCTCTATGACGGCGATCACCATTCCATCGCCGTGCTGCCCGGCATGGCCGAACGAACGATTCTGCTCGACGGCTTCTCCAAGACCTACGCCATGACCGGCTGGCGGCTCGGTTACGGGGTCTTGCCGAAAAGCCTCGTGCCGCATATCAGCCGTTTGATGACGAATTCCAACTCCTGCACCAACGCCGCCACGCAGATGGCGGGTATTGAGGCGCTTACCGGCGATCAGCGGCCGGTTGACGAGATGCTCGAGGAATTCCGGCGCAGACGCGACACGATCGTGCGCGGACTCAACACGCTGCCTGGCGTTACCTGCAAAATGCCGGCCGGCGCCTTCTACGCGTACCCTAACATCCAGGGGACGGGGATGCGCTCTGGTGAGCTTGCCGCGCTATTGCTCAACGAGGGCGGCGTCGCCACTCTATCCGGAACGTCATTTGGCCCGGCGGGCGAAGGGTATCTGCGCCTATCGTACGCTAACTCCATCGCCAACATCACCGAGGCGCTTGCTCGCATGGAGCAGGTGTTGACCGCGGCAAAGGCGTAGCGCGGTGACGAAACCGCGCGTGCTGTTAACCCGGGGGCTTCCACCAGAGGTGATGCGCGTCCTTGACGAGCGGTGCGAGTTGTCGGCGAACCGCGAGGACCGCGTGTTAAGCAAGGCCGAGTTGCTGGCGGCGGCCACCGGCATGGATGGCGTGATCTGCCTGCTGACGGACCGCATTGACGCCGAGGTGTTGGATATCCAACCGCGGCTCAAGGTGGTCAGCATCTACGCGGTTGGCTACAACAACGTCGACGTGCCCGCCGCTACCGCGCGCGGCATTCCGGTCACGAACACGCCGGGCGTGCTGACCGAGACCACGGCGGACCTCGCCTGGGCTCTGCTGATGGCCGTGGCGCGCCGCACGGTCGAGGCCGATCGCTACACCCGTGAGGGTCGCTTCACGTTATGGGAGCCGATGCTGCTCCTGGGCTCGGACGTGCACGGAAAGACGTTGGGGCTGATCGGCGCGGGACGTATCGGGCAAGCCGTGGCTCGACGCGCCCGCGGCTTCAACATGCGCGTCCTCTACTCCAATCCCCGGGATTTGCCGGCGGAGGTAGTTCGCGAGCTCGGTCTGGAGCGGGTATCGCTTGACGATCTGCTGGAACAATCGCATTACGTATCCCTTCATGCCCCATATTCCCCCACTACGCACCATTTGATTGGGGCGCCGCAACTGGCCAGAATGAGGCGTGGCGCGTACCTGATTAATACCGCTCGTGGGGCGCTGGTCGATGAAACCGCGCTGGTGGCCGCGCTCCGCGACCGGCATCTGGGCGGCGCCGGGCTTGATGTCTTCGAGCACGAGCCCAGGCTGGCGCCGGGCTTGATCGAGTTGGAAAACGTGGTCCTGGCGCCGCACATAGGGAGTGCGTCACTGGAAACGCGGACCAAGATGGGGTTGATGGCCGTCGATAACGTGATGGCGGTGCTTGGGGGCGGTCGCGCGCCGCACACCGTCAATCCTGAAGTGTACGGTTGAGGCTCCTGGAGACGTTGGGCGCGGGCCCCCACAAGCCATCATGCCGCGCGGTCTGATGATGGTGGCGCCTGGCAGGGATGTAGACCCGCCCAATCTCGGATTCGAGCTATTCAAAGCACACCGCGATCTGCAAGCGCACGCCATATTTACGCGTCACGGCGGCGTAAGCGCGCCGCCGTTCGACTCGCTCAACGTGTCGTATAGTGTCGGCGACGAGCCAGAGGCGATAGCGGAGAACAGGGCGCGCTGCGCCATGGCGTCGGAGGTGAAAATCACCGCCATTACCACCGCCGGCCTCGTGCACGGCGCGGCGGTCGGCTGTCTGGAACGTTCCATCAGCCGGCCCCTTCCGGACGGATCGCGCATCGTGGACGGCATCGACGCCCTGATTACCGCTGCCCCGGCGCGCGGCTTGCTGATCACGGCGGCGGATTGCCTGCAGATTATGTTTCTCGATCCGGACACCCCGGCGGTCGGCTTGGCGCACGCCGGCTGGCGCGGGTTGGTCGCGGGCGCCATTGGCGCCACGGTTTCCGCGATGGCGACGGCCTATGGCACCGATTCCGCGCGCCTGCTGGCCGGCATCGGTCCGGGACTCGGTCCATGCTGCGCCGAGTTCACCGATCCGCGCCTGGAGCTGCCGCCGGACTTCGCTCCATATATCCGTGGGCGCTACGTGGACCTGTGGCGCGTCGCGAGGGACCAACTGCAATCGGCGGGCGTTGTGCCGCGCCACATCGAACAACACGCCATATGTACGCGCTGCAACCGGGACCGGTTTTTCTCGCACCGCGGCGATCGCGGACGCTCTGGGCGGTTCGCGGCAATTATCAGCTTGCGCGCGCCAGGCCGGTGAGGTTGGGCTCGCGCAAGCATGGTGACATGGGATGGGCATGACCCGGCGCGGTGATACCGCGGACACATGAGCCGGCAATAGATTTGCAGTGCAGGTAAGAAGGGTTGGTGGGACGTGGACGAGCGACAATTCGCGTTCTTGCGTGACTTGACGGGCGCGGCGGGGCCCTCCGGGTATGAAACGCCGGTGCGCGACGTATGGCGGGCGTCGGTGAGCGACTTCGCGTCTGAGGTGCATGGCGACGCGGTCGGCAATATCACGGCGATTGTCAACCCGTCCGGGTCGCCGCGGGTCATGCTGGCGGGCCACATCGACGAGATTGGCCTGATGATTACGAACATCGACGAGAAGGGCTTTCTCAATTTCGCGCCTATTGGCGGCCACGATGCCACCGTGCTGGTAGGCCAACGCGTGCGGGTGCATACTGCCACCGGCCCGCTGCTCGGTGTGGTAGGTCGGAAGCCCTACCACCTGCTGTCCTCGGACGATCGGAAGACCGTACCGGAAATGAAGAATCTCTGGATCGACATTGGCGCCTCCGGCCGCGACGACGCGGCGAGCGTGGTGCGTATAGGCGACCCCGTTACGTTCGCCGCCGGGATCGAGCGGCTCCGTGGCGACTTGCTCGTGGCAAAGGCGTTTGACAATCGGGTCGGCGCCTACGTGGTGGCCGAAACCGCGCGCGCGGTGGCGGGCGGACCGCTCGCGGCGGCGGTCTTCGCCGTCGGCACCTGCCAGGAGGAGATCGGGTACCGTGGCGCTATTGTCAGCGCGGAACGCATCAAGCCCGCCGTCGCGATCGCCATCGACGTTGGCTTTGCCCTGGACCACCCCGGCGTGGAGGATGAGCGGAGGCAGCGGAATGACATGGCCCTGGCTAAAGGCCCACAAATCAGCCGAGGGCCAAACATCAGCCCAGTTGTCTACGATTTACTGATTCAGGCAGCCAATGCCGAGAAAATCCCGTTTCAGGTCGAACCGGCGCCCGGTGAGACCGGCACCGATGCCTGGGCGATTCAAGTCGCCCACCAGGGTATCGCGACGGGTGTGGTCAGCGTGTCATTGCGGTATATGCACTCTCCGGTGGAGGTTCTCTCCACCAGCGATCTCGACCAGACGGTCGCGCTGCTCGCGGCCTTCATTCGCAACCTGCACGGCAACTCGAGCTTCATCGTGGCATAGTCGCGGGCCGGTCGCGGCGAACCAGAGGAAAGCGCGCGCGGCTCAGGCGCCCCGTGCTTCGGTCAGGGCGCGTAAGTGCGCCGCGGCGTCCGCGGCCGATAACTCGCCCCGTTCAATCTTTTCGAGGACCAATTCGCGGCGCTGTCGCAGATCCGCCTCGGAGATAGCGGGCGGCGGCTCACGGTCGAGCCCGGCCGCTTCGAGTGCCTCCTCGAGGCGGGCACGCACGGTCGGGTAGGACAAGCCGAGCATTCGCTCCATGTCCTTCACGTTGCCGCGCATACGCAAGAACATTTCCAGGAGCGAGGCATGAGGCTCGGGCAGCGCCGCGAGGCGACCGAGGCTAAATGCCCCGTTCACCTCGGTAGCACAGACCGGACACGTCATACGCGTGATCGTTAACGCGTTCTGGCACGAGGGGCATTGTGTCGGCAATTCGTTGAGTGTGTAATGGGTCATTTCTTGAAGCATACCACCAGGCGCGCCACGGGCGAAAACCGGGCCGACGGCGGCAGTGCCATAATGCCCGCATTGACCGTGGATTTAGCCAGGAAGTATAATAAAGTTGAGTAAATAGTGAACAAAATGCCGTACTTTGGGGCGAATGGCCGAAAGAATTCCCCTGGTCCTATGGCCCCTCAGCATCGTGTCAGACACGAGTGCTAGTACCGCGCCGCGGCTTCAACAGCGCGCGGTGTAACACGAAAGGCGCCACTGCATGGTAGCGGACTTCGGCAGCGTGCGCGAGGTGCACATCGAGAACGAGATGCGCGAGGCGTATCTCGACTATGCGATGAGCGTGATTGTTTCACGCGCTCTTCCAGATGTTCGCGACGGCCTCAAGCCGGTGCACCGTCGCATTCTCTATGCCATGAACCAATTGGGCCTGCGCTCTTCAGGCCACTATCGCAAGAGCGCTACGGTCGTCGGCGAGGTTCTGGGTAAATATCACCCACACGGCGACACCGCCGTGTATGATAGCATGGTGCGGCTGGCGCAGGATTTCAGCATGCGCTACCCGCTGATAGACGGCCAGGGTAACTTCGGTTCCGTGGACGGCGACGAACCAGCGGCGATGCGCTATACCGAGGCGCGCATGGCGCCGATTGCCGACGAGATGCTCGCGGACCTGGACAAAGATACCGTCGATTTTCAGCCGAATTACGACGGCAACGAACACGAACCCACGGTGCTGCCCGCGCGGCTGCCGCAACTGCTGCTCAACGGGACGAACGGCATCGCGGTCGGCATGGCCACGAACATTCCGCCGCATAATTTGCGCGAGTTGGTGGACGGGATTATCTACCTCATTCGCCATCCTGAAGCCACGGTGGTCGAGCTCGGCGAGATCATCAAGGGGCCCGACTTCCCAACTGGAGGCATTCTTCTGGGCCAGGAAGGCATCACCAACGCCTACGCGACCGGCCGCGGCCGCATTGTGTTGCGGTGCAAGCACCATCTAGAGGAGAGCAGGACGGGGCGGACGGCAATCATCGTCACGGAACTGCCCTTTCAGGTGAATAAGGCCAAGCTGCAGGAACGTATCGCCGAGTTGGTGCAGCAGCGCGACATCGACGGTATCGCGGACCTGCGTGATGAATCGGACCGTCAGGGAATGCGCTTGATGATCGAGCTGAAGCGAGACGCGCACACCCAGCATGTGCTCAACCAGCTATTCAAGCACACGCAGATGCAGGACAGCATCTCGATCAACATGCTCGCACTGGTCGATAACCAACCGCGCGTGCTGCCGCTGGAAATGACTCTGCGCTACTACGTCGACCACCGGCGCGAGGTGGTGAGGCGCAGAACCTCGTTCGACCTGCGAAAAGCTGAGGCTCGAGCCCACATTCTCGAGGGTCTCGCCAAAGCGCTGAACAACCTTGACGCAGTGATTACCGCCATTCGCGCCGCCAATAACAGCGAAGAGGCCAGCAATACCCTGCAACAGCGGTTCGAACTCACCGAGACCCAGGCTAAAGCGATTTTGGCGCTGCAACTAAGCCGGTTGGCGGCCCTCGAACAGCAGAAGATCCGCGACGAGCTTGGCGAGGTCCAAGCGCGGATCGCCGAGTACCAGTCGATCCTGGGCGACCCGGCGCGTATAAACTCGATCATCGTCGAAGAGTTGACCGAACTGCGCGAAAAGTATGGCGACGATCGGCGCACCCGCATCGTCCGCGAGGAAGTCAGCATGATGACCCTCGACGATCTGGTGGCGCCGGAAGAAGTGATCGTCACCATGACGGAACGCGGCTATGTGAAGCGCATTCCGGCGAATACCTACCGGCCGCAACGGCGCGGCGGCAAAGGTATCGTCGGTATGGTCGCGCGCGATACGGATGAGGTGAACCGCCTCCTTGCCTGCAACACGCATGACTGGCTGCTATTCTTCACGACCCGCGGGCGTGCATATCAGCTCAAGGTCTACGAGTTACCCGCCACTGGCCGCCAGGCCCGTGGCGTGCCCGTCAATAATCTGATCGGGCTGGAACCCGGCGAGGGCGTGGCGACGGTGCTGGTGATGGCGCGCAACGGACTCCGCGAGGGATACCTGGTGCTGGCGACGCGACGGGGGGTGATCAAGCGGACCCCGCTCGAGAACTTCGTCAACGTCAGGAAGAACGGCTTGCACGCAATCACCGTGGATCCCGAGGATGAGCTGGCATGGGTAGAAGCCGCGCAAGGCGATGAAGACATCATGCTGGTGACGACTGATGGCCGCGCGGTACGCTTCGCGCAGGATCGCGTGCGCTCAATGGGCAGGACGGCGGCAGGCGTACACGGCATTAAACTGCGAAACGGGGACAGCCTGGTTGCAATGGGATTGGCAAAGCCCAATCATGATTTGCTAGTCGTGACGCAGCGCGGCATCGGAAAGCGTACGCCCGTGGATGAATACCGCCAGCAGGGCCGCAACGGTCAAGGCGTGTACACCATCAAAAACGTGGACAAAGTCGGCAACATCGTGGCCGCGAGCATCGTATCCGCGGACATGGAGATGGTGTTGATGTCGGCCGGCGGACAGGTTATTCGGCAGTCGGTTAACATGGTGCGACAGACAGGCCGGAATACCCAGGGTGTCAGGGTCATGAGCCTGAATGAAGGCGATACCGTGGTATCGATGGCCTGCATGGTTATCCAGCATCCCGCGGCGGCGGATGGCGGGAACGGCGAACCGCACAACGAAGCTGTCGAGGCGGCCGCCAAATCAGTTGAGTCGGATATTGACGAGATGGGCGCTGACGAGACCGTGGACCGGAACGGCGCGGATGACGGCATCGACAGCGAGCCAGATCCGAGCGATGCAGACTAGCATCATCCTGTGCATCGACGACGATCCTAACATTCGCGACCTGGTTAATGCCGCCCTGGAACTTGACGGCTACAACGTCATTTTGGCGCCGGACGGCGCTCAAGGTCTGCAGCGCGCCACGGGCGACCAACCGCATCTGATCCTTCTTGACGTCATGCTTCCGGACATGCGCGGCTGGGACGTGTTGCGCGAGCTAAAGGAACAACCGCGCACGGCGAACATTCCGGTAATTTTTCTCTCCGCCCTGGACGAGACGGAAGATCGCGTGACCGGACTGGCACTCGGCGCGGACGACTACGTGGGCAAGCCATTCGCGGTCAAAGAGCTGCTGGCGCGCGTCCGCACGCAGCTTCGTCACGCGGAGGAACATCTTCTGTCCGAGCTAACGGGCTTGCCCGGAAACACCCAGATCGAGCGCGCTTTGCGACAGACCGTCCAGGAACAACGTCGCGACTTGTATGTCCTCTACGTCGATCTGGACAATTTTAAGTCGTATAACGACGCCTACGGCTTCTTGCGGGGGAACGATTTAATCAAACTGATCGCCGGTATCCTACGCAGCGTACTGCTGGCCGGCGACGATAACGCATTCCTGGGGCATGTCGGCGGAGACGATTACGTGGCAATCATCAGAGCCGAGGAGGAGCACATTGCCAAGATATGCGAGGCGACGATCCAACAGTTCGACAGCCAGGCTCCATTGCTGTATGACGCGGCGGATCGTGAGCGGGGCTACGTAACCACCAAGGACCGCCAGGGCGTGCGGCAAAAGTTCCCGATTGTCACGGTATCGATCGCCGTGGTGTCCAATCGCCGCCGGCAGATCAACAGCGAATACGAGATCAGCGATATTGCCGCGCAGCTCAAGAAGCAGGCAAAGCTATCGGAAAAAAGCAGCTACGTGATCGATCAGCGAACGAGCTAACACCTATCGACGCGTGCTCAGATCTGGCGGATAACCGAGATTACCTTACCCTGAATCTTGACGTGCCGCGCATCTTTGACGATGGGCTGCATTTCAGGGTTCCGCGGCTGCAGCCGTATCTTGCCACCCTTCTCGCGATAAAACCGCTTGAGCGTCGCCTCACCGCGCTCGTTGCTGCCATCGGTCAGTAAGGCCACGACGGTGTCGCCGTTGTCGGCGGATTCCTGCCGGCGCACGATGACCAGATCGCCGTCCGCGATATGATCCTCGATCATCGACATGCCTTTAACGCGGAGCGCGAACAGCTCGCCGCCAAACGACAGTCCACCAGTCAGGTCCACGTAGTCATCGTGTACCTCAGTGGCCTCGATCGCGGCGCCGGCGGCGATCTGGCCCGCGAGACGAATGCGAACGGGACCCAGCGGCGCGCCAGTCGAGGATAAAGGCTTCAGTAAGGTAATGCCACGGCTCTTACGAGGCTCGTGGCTAATAATGCCTTGTTCGCGCATATATCGCAGGTGATAGTCGATGTGGCCGGTCGACTTAGCCGTTGAGCCGCCCACCTTGGCGCCAATCTCACGATTGGTCGGTGGCCGGCCATTCTGTGCGGTGAGATCAGCGATCGCCTGCTCGATCCGCTGCCGCATCAACTCCCCACTCTGGCGAGGCATGGCCCATCCTCCACGGTGTATAGAACGAATGTTCAACACGTATACTACACGCTCTCTGGTGGCCTGTCAACGAGCGCATGCCGAAAACCCGCAAGGCGACAGGAATATTAACGCGCAATGACCTATGTTGTAGAGAGGCCGAGCACGCGGGACGCACGTGCTCGAACATTGGCAGCGCTTGCGTCGGCGCCTATTGCATCGTTCATGGAGACATGTATGTCCGCCGTACGCACTACATCCGGCGTGACGCGGGACGCCGGCGTGCGCCGCGCCGGCACGGCAAGCTTCCCGCACGCTAGGTTCTTGTCCGTGGAAGCCCTCCTGGTAGTGCTCTTCGTCATACTTGCCGTCATCGTCCACGCGCATCCAGGCCCACTCGCGGGCGACGCGCGGATTGCCACGGATCTGCAACATTGGCTACGCCCGCACCGGACCGTGACCGACCTTATGGATCTCGCCAGCACCATTGCCTGGCCGATCCCTTCGGCGATTACGGTGGGCGTATTTGTCCTGGTTTTCCTGGCCCTTCGCCGCTGGTTGGATGCAATCGTCGTACTGCTGCTTCCAGGTCTCGCCAACGGCGTGAATTACCTGATCAGCCAGGCGATCCACCGGCCCCGCCCGGCCGATCACGGCCTCTATATTGCCCAACATGTCACGGTGTCGTTCAGCTTTCCCTCCGGTCACGTTCTCCAGGGGGTAACATTTTTCGGCTTCGTGCTGTTTCTGACCTTTATGCTGTTCAAGCCCGCGCCCTGGTTGTGGCCATTGCGCGTTGGCCTGATTGTCCTGATCCTGGACATGGGTCCGTCGCGCATCCTCGTAGGGGAGCACTGGCCGAGCGATGTGCTTGGGGCGTGGCTCTGCGGCATCTTCTGGATTTTGGCCGCTATACAAATCTACGCGTGGGCCGGCCATCGCTGGCCGCGCTTGCGCGGCAAGGCCCCTACGCCCCAGGCCGCCGAGTCGCGCCACGCCTCATAAGGCCATTGGCGGATGGAATGGTCTCTTGCGCGCTTCCTCAAGAGTAGAGGAATCAGGCGCCTCCATCGTGTTGGGGCGCCAATCTACCAGCGCAGGCATCGGCGCATCAACGAAGCAGACCGCATCGCCGCCCTCAAGGCGAACCCGCATCGGGCAGGCTGGGACGACGCGCACTGGTATAAGGCGGGA
>JANWHV010000264.1 GCA_025450255.1 Chloroflexota bacterium
AAATCGCTTTGCGCATCATCCGCGCCTGCCGTGAGCTTGGCGTGCGCAGCGTGCTGGCGCACTCCGACATCGATCGGGCGTCGCTGCCCGCGCGCCTCGCCGACGAGACGGTGTGCATTGGTCCGGCATCGCCGGGCAAGAGCTACCTGAACATTCCAAACCTGGTGACCGCGGCGCTGATGAAGGAATGTGACGCTATCCATCCCGGTACGGGATTCCTGGCTGAGAATCCGTACTTCGCGGAAGTCTGCGAAAAGTGCGATCTGATCTTCATCGGGCCCACCGCCGAGGTGATTACCATTATGAGCGATAAAGCGGCGGCCCGGCAGGAAATGCGGAGCGCGGGGTTGGACGTGTTGCCGGGGAGCGACGCGCCTTTACGCAGCCTGGACGAGGCCCAGCAGATGGCGTCGGAGATCGGGTTTCCGGTCATTCTCAAGGCCATCGCCGGCGGCGGCGGGCGCGGCATCCGCGTCGCGCACGACGAGGCCGGGCTGGCTATCGAGTACCTGACCGCCCAGGCCGAGGCCCTAGCCGCATTTGGCAACGGTCAGCTCTACATCGAGAAGTATCTGGCGAACTGCCGCCACGTGGAGATACAGATTATCGGCGACCAGCACGGCAGCGTGATCCACCTTGGCGATCGCGAGTGCTCTCTGCAGCGGCGTCATCAGAAACTCGTGGAAGAAGGCCCGAGCGTGCTATCTGCGGTTGAACGCATCGAGCTTGGCGAAAAAGCGGCGCGCGGCGCGGCGCGCGTGGGATATACCAACGCCGGTACGCTCGAATTCCTGTGGGCGGACGGCCGCGCCTATTTCAGTGAAATGAACACCAGAATCCAGGTCGAGCACGGCGTGACAGAGCTATTGACCGGCATCGATTTGGTGAAGGAACAGATCGTGGTGGCATCGGGCCGGCGCTTGAGTATCAAGCAAGAGGATGTTACGCTACGTGGGCACGCGATTGAGTGCCGCATTACCGCCGAGAGCGCGGACGATGATTTCCAGCCTCGTTTTGGCACCGTAACCAACTATCTGCCGCCCGGCGGCACCGGGATACGAGTCGATTCTCACCTATTCGCGGGCTATTCGGTCCCGATTCACTATGATTCATTGCTTGCCAAGCTGCTCACCTGGGGAAACGATCGCGCGGAGGCGATTGCACGGATGGAAGGCGCGCTTGCCGAATATGTGATAGAAGGCGTGACGACCGTCATTCCATTCCAGCAGCGCATCATGGCGGACACAAACTTTCGCGCCGGCACGTTCAATACGCGTTACCTGGAATCCATGCTAGCCGCCGATCGCGAGCGACGAGCGCTGGAGACCACAGCCATGCGAGAGGTCCAATGACCGAAACCGACACCTCGATCCGCATCGCCCCTGAAGTGCTCTCGACCATCGTGCGCATGACCACGATGTCCGTGCCCGGGATCGTGGCCATGTCCGACGTACCACATGGCCGCTTCCCAGCCAAGCGACAGCCGGACGCGATACGAGGCGTACACGTAGATGTTCGCGACATGACCGTACACGCCGACGTCTATGTGGTGGTTGCCCAGGGCGCGAACCTCGTAGCGGTGGGGAACGCGGTGCAGCGGGCGGTTGGCGACGGCATCCACGAGATGCTCGGCATGGCGGTACGGAACGTCAACGTCTACATCCAGGGCATCGAGTAGTGGCGACCGGACGGCGCGTATCCCGGCAAATAGCGCTGCAGGCGCTCTACGAGATCGATGCGGTGGGGCACGAGCCGGCGGACACCGTGACGCGCTGGGCATCCGAGCATAGAGCCAGCGGGGCGACCGCCGATTTCGCCCGCGAGTTGGTTGCCGGTGTCTTGCAAGAAAGAGAAGAACTCGATACCCTCCTGCAAGGGTCCGCGCCGCTGTTCCCGGTGCCGCGTATCGCGCCCGTGGATAGAGCAGTGCTGCGCCTCGCGATCTACGAATTGCTCCATGTGCCCGCTACTCCGGCAAAGGTGGCGATTAACGAGGCCGTGGAGTTGGCCAAGGAATACGGCGGCGACAATTCAGGCCGTTTCGTGAACGGCGTGCTTGGCGACGTCATGGAACGCCATGGGGCCGCGCTTGCGGCACATTCAAGCGGCGAAACGACCGCGAAAAGGAGTTAATGCAGTGGCAGACGCGCAGGCAATTGAAGAGAAGTTACGACCGATCATCGCCGAGCAGCTTGGCGTGGACGAATCAAAGGTAACGCGAGACGCCAGCTTCCAGGATGATCTGAACGCCGATTCGCTCGATCTCGTCGAGCTGATTATGTCGCTCGAGGAGGAATTCAAGCTCGAGATCTCCGACGAGGATGCCGAAGGCATCAAGACGGTCGGCAATGCAATCGACTACATCATCGAGCATGGTGAATAGCCGTCCCCACGCAGCGAAGCTCGGATAGCGACCCATGGCAGTATTTGGACCGCGCGCCCGCCGCACCATTCCGTTAGCGTCCGGCGGGCGCATACCGGCACCGCTGGCGGCGACCCGCCGCCCGGCCGCGCAGTGGAAAGTCCGGGACGCCATACTGGTGATGGCCGCCGGCTTCCTTTTCCTTGCCATGGCGTTAATCACTACGCTTGGGCTCTTCGAGCTGCAGCAGGGCAATCCCCACGACTCCGAGCCGCGTGCGGTCATCAGCACGCTGGTATCCACGCTGTTTTTTCTCTTCTTGCTCTGCATGATCTATGCTATCGTCGTCAAGCGCTACCGCTGTACCTGGAGGATGTTGGGGCTGCGGTCGGTTGCCTGGCAATGGCTGGCAGCCGTACCCTTTGTGTTCGCGCTGCTGACCTTCTCCTATGTGCTGATGCTGCGCGGCATGGTGGCGATATTTGGCCCCACCGTACAATGGCCCAGGCCGCTGACGTCGACGACCGTGGCGGCCACGCATCAGCCACTACTCGAAGCGCTCGTGGTGCTCACCGGCGTGGTGCTGACACCACTGGCGGAGGAGTTGCTGTTCCGCGGCGTGCTGTACCAGGCGCTGCGCCGCACCATGCCGGTTGGCAGCGCGGCGGTGATCAGCGCCCTCATCTTTGCCGCCATGCACCTCAGCGTCGTGCTGTTCATACCGCTTACCCTGATGGGCATCGTACTGGCCATCGTGTTTGAGCGGAGTGGCTCCATTATCCCCACCATCCTCATCCACGCCTGCAATAACGGGATCATCCTGCTGATCATCGCGGGTGGCGCGACCACCTGATTGCCTCCGACGACGTTCGGATGGCGGGGACATGCCGGCCGCGGCCGGGTACGCGCCCAAAATCAGGTAGCCTACATCAAACTGGTCAGTGCGTGTCACGGGCCATTACAGGCAGGCGACAGGTCGCGAGACAGTGCCGTCCCGCGCCCGCGGCCGTGTGAAGAAAGGGATTTCCTGGATTGGAGGTGCTACCAACGGCGCGCGACGGCGCCGATAGCCCCAGCGCGCCGGGCAACGCCGGCGTACACGAGGTATCTGGACGCGAGCCGGAATCCTATCGCGCCGGCATCCTTGAGGGCGTGCGGCAGGCATGGCCGCTAGGGGTCAGCGTCGGCGCGTATGGGTTGGTATTCGGCGTGCTGGCGCGCCAGGCTGGCCTGAGCACGCTTGAAGCGGTGCTGATGAGCGCCCTGGTCTACGCGGGCTCGGCACAGTTCGTGGTGCTGGGACTGTGGGCATCGCCGCTGCCGATCGCCACCATGATCCTGACGACGCTGATCGTCAACGCGCGGCACATATTGATGGGCGCCGTGATGCGACCGATCCTCGACGGCATGGCCCGCCCGAGGGCCTACCTGGCGGCCTTCTTCATGACCGACGAGAGCTGGGCATTGACGATGGGCGAGGCGGCGAAGGGACGCGGCCGGAGTAGTTTCTTCATCGGCGCCGGGCTGACCGTGTACGTGGCCTGGTTTTCGGCGACGCTGATCGGCAGTCTGGCCGGCAGCGCCATCGACGACCCGACCAGGTGGGGGCTCGATTTCGCGTTCACCGCGGTGTTCATCGCCCTGCTGGTCCGTCTCTGGAACGGCGCCGCCGACCTGCTCCCATGGCTGGCCGCGGCGGCGGTGGCGCTATTGGCGGCGCACCTGCTGCCGGGAAAGTGGTACATCTTGTTGGGCGGGCTCGCCGGCTTCACGGTTGGGGTGTGGCGTTATGACCGTTGACGCGCGCGTCCTGATCGCGATCGCCGGTATGGCGTTCGTGACCTACCTGACGCGAGCCGGCGGCATCTGGCTGTTGGGTAGGGTGACGCTGTCGCCGCGCCTCGAAGCCGGTCTCTGCTTCATCCCAGGCGCGGTGCTCATCTCCATCGTAGCGCCCGCGCTGCTCGACGCCGGACCACGGGGGGTAATAGCGGGGCTCGTGACCGCCGTGCTGGCGTGGCGGACCCAGAGCCCGCTGGTCGCGATGATCGCCGGGGTAGTCACAATTGTGCTGCTGCGCGGGCTATGAGAAAGCAGCGATCCCGAGTTCTACGTTTCGGGATCGCTGCTTTGGCGGCAGGATTCGTGGACCCTAACGAATGTAAATCGCCCGCTGGACTCGACGATGGCTTTGCGAGCCGATCGCCACGACAAACGCACTGCCGCGCTTCGCGTGTACGTCAATTTTGAGCGTGAGACCGAAGTTCCCGTTCCGATCCGCGGCCGGCGCCTGCGTCAGTTTATCGCGCACGTAGAGGAGCACAAGCTCGTGTGGCTTAAAGCCATGGCCCGATACCGCGACGTACTGCCCCGGACGAACCGTGGTCGGGTTCACCGCGATGCCAAGGGACTGCTTCGCGACCACGATGAGCGTCGCGGACGCGACGCGGCCGCTGCTGCTGCCGGTAACCGTCACCGTATTCGCGCCATAGCGACTGCCGTCTGGAACGCGGAAGCTCACGTGGCTCAAGACACCGAACCTGTCGACCGTTGCCGCCTGCATCAAACCGTTATTGAAGCGGACGAGCACGGTCTCGTTGCCGGCAAAGCCGCGGCCGGAGATGGAGACACGATCGCCACGATGTACGGTCCCGTGCGCCAGCGTAATGTGGGCGGTAATTGGCGTGGGGACCGGGGCAGTGGTCACGACGATCCGCGTGTTCGCGGCACGGGCGCTCGACGCGCCGTATGCCGTTAAGGTGTAGGTCCCATTCCGTGTCACCGCGGGCACCAACACAGGGAGCGGCCCAAAGGCTCCAGACGCGCCGGCGATCCCCTGCGTGGACGTGAGCGCGTTCAGGAAGACCTGCACTTGCTCACCCGCCAGGAATCCGGATCCCGACACGGTGATGCTCGTACTGGGATGCACGATC
>JANWHV010000265.1 GCA_025450255.1 Chloroflexota bacterium
ATGACGTGCTGTATGTTCCCGGCTGGGGAATGCAACTGACAGCCTATCGCGGCATGTGCCGGAGTCGTGGAACCGCTCAACGTGTTAGCGCCGGCCAAGGTGGTCAGGAGCAGTCCGGCCGCGACCAGCCTCGCGGACGCCCGGCCCCACGATCGATGATCTTCGTTCATCAACTACCCTCCCATGCACGTACAGCCTCGTCTGCCGCCGACGGCCCCCGGGTCGGGAGAACCAATCGCGGCAGCACGATTTCATCGTAGTCCACTGCATGTTAAGGCGTGTCAAGGCCGTGTTAAGCGATCGTTAAAGACTGGCGTGGTACTCAGCCAATGTAGTCCAGAAATACCTGGGGCAACGCTCTGTTCATTGCCTTGAAATAGACGCCTGCTTTGCCCAGGTAGATCAATTGGGCCTGCAGGTAGGCATCGAGTTGCATTTCCACCGGCATGCTGGAGCCGCCGCCGAGCTACTGCCGGGCCTGCGTGTCGGCCGCGAGCGCGCGCCGGCGCGCCCATTCGAATCGTTCGTGCGGCCCACCGACGCGGGCATGAAAGCATGCCAGGGCCGCCTTCACGGCGGCCTCGGTGCTCGCCGTCCGCGTGTGCTTTCGCAGAATCGCGACCACGCGCATGAGCGCGCGAAAATGCTCTTCACGACTGGCGGGATCCACGCGCTCACCGCCCAGCAGCCGGCGCGCGGCCGGATTGCCATCAGTCCAGCGCTCCCAGATGGGCAACATCTGCTCGCGGCAACACGCAAGCTGGGCGCCGGGATCGCCGCCGGAGCCGGTTACGTCCATAATGTACCTGTGTCCAACACACCGGCGCGTGCGTCAATTCGGATGAAAGCGAATTGACGACTGGGCCATACGTGCTATGTTACAGGCTATTTGATACCGTGTTCAGGGTGTTGGATATTTGCGGCTGCAAAAATTGCAGCGCCACAATCACGATGATGGCGATCAGGGCAAGAATGAGCGCGTACTCAACCAGGCCCTGCCCTGCTTCGCGTCGAATCCGCCGCGCAAGCCATACACCGATCGACACCATGCCGGCGCCAAGTTTCTCGGCCATTGCCCTTACCCTCTCGCTCCGCGAGGACGACAATAGCGGTAGCGTAGCACTTCTCGGTTCAGGATCGGTTAAGGCAGCGGTAAAGATTCACCGCGACGCGCTAGGCAAAAGACGGCTAGATTGAAGTAACGGTAATCGCTCGAACCCGCGCCTATCTCGTCAGCGGCTTTCGCTTGAGGTATCGCCCCGCATGAACGATCGGATGCGCTTCGAGAATCGTGAAGACGCCGGCCGCGCCCTGGCCGGCACGCTCGCGGCGTACGCGGCGCGCCCGGATGTCGTCGTCCTTGCACTCCCGCGAGGCGGTGTGCCGGTCGGTTACGCCGTCGCCCAGGCACTCGGAGCGCCGCTCGATGTATTTCTAGTGCGGAAGCTTGGCGCTCCTGGCCAGGAAGAGTTGGCAATGGGCGCCATCGCCACCGGTAACGTCGTGGTGCTGAATCAAACGGTGATTGACTCCTTGCGGTTATCCGGCGAAGCACTCGACGCCGCGATCCGGGCCGAGGCCCAGGAGCTGCGGCGTCGCGAGCGGCTCTATCGGGGCGATCGCCCGGCACACGACGTGACTGGTAGGGTTGTTATTTTGGTTGACGACGGACTCGCGACCGGGGCGTCGATGCGCGCGGCGGCAAGGGCCGTGCGCGGCCTGCACCCGGCGCGGGTGGTTGTGGCGGTGCCGGTCGCGGCGGCGCAAACGTGCGCGGCGCTACAGGCGGAGACGGACGAGGTGATTTGTCTTTATCAACCCGATCCGTTCATCGCCGTGGGTATGTGGTACGAAGACTTTTCACAGACCACGGACGAACAGGTTTGCGATTTGCTACGCGTGCCGTAGAAAAAGCGCGTTATGCTCAAGTCAGTGACGTAATACCTCGCCATGCATAACGCGGACATAAAGATAGCGAATCGGGAGAACGCCACCATGGTCACCAGCCCGTCAACCCTCACGCGGAGTGCCGCCTGGCAGGCATTGTCGGAGCACTTCTCGCGCATCCGTGACACCCATCTGCGGACGCTGTTTGCCGAGGATCCGGATCGCGGCCGGCGATTTGCCGCCGAAGGCGTTGGGCTGTATCTCGACTATTCCAAGAATCGCATTACCGGCGAGACGCTGCGCCTGCTCCTGGCGCTTGCCGAACAAGCAGAGGTGAAGAAGCGCGCCGAAGCGATGTTCAACGGCGAGAAAATCAACATTACCGAGCAGCGCGCCGTCCTGCATGTGGCGCTGCGGGCGCCGCGCGACGCGGTCATCACGGTAGACGGCGAAAACGTCGTACCCCATGTCCACGCCGTGCTCGACAGGATGGCGGATTTCGCGCATCGCGTGCGGTCGGGCGCCTGGACCGGCTATACCGGCAAGCGTATACGCACTGTGATAAACATTGGCATTGGCGGATCCGACCTGGGCCCAGTGAGGGCGTATGGCGCGCTCCGTCACTACGCTGACCGCGGCATGACGTTCCGTTTCGTTTCCAACGTCGACGGGAGCGATTTTGCCGAGGCCACGCACGACCTCGACGCAGCCGAAACGCTGTTTATCGTCTCCTCCAAAACCTTCACTACCCTGGAGACGCTGACGAACGCGCGATCCGCCCGCGACTGGGTGCTGGCCGCCCTGCGCGACGAGGCCGCGGTGGCCAGGCATTTTGTCGCCGTCTCGACCAATGCCGAACAGGTGTCGAAGTTCGGCATCGACACCACGAATATGTTTGGGTTCTGGGACTGGGTAGGGGGCCGCTACTCTCTTGATTCGGCAATTGGGTTGTCCCTGATGGTGGCAATCGGCCCAGACAAGTTTCGCGAGATGCTCGCGGGCTTCCATGCCATGGACACGCACTTTCGCGAGACGCCGCTTGAGCGCAATCTTCCCGTGCTCATGGCGCTCATCGGCATCTGGTATGACGATTTCTTCGGCGCCGAGACGCTGGCGGTGCTACCGTACGACCACTATCTGGGCCAATTCAGCGCCTACCTGCAGCAGCTCGACATGGAGAGCAACGGCAAGCACGTCGACCTCGACGGCAATCGTGTCGACTACCAGACAGGACCGATTGTGTGGGGCACGCCCGGCACAAACGGCCAACATGCCTACTACCAATTGATTCACCAGGGCACCAGGCTCATTCCATGCGACTTCCTGGGGTTCAGCCAGACGCTCAATCCGCTTGGCAGGCATCACGACATCCTGATGGCCAACCTATTCGCGCAGACCGAGGCCCTGGCATTCGGCAAAACCGAGGAAGAGGCCCTCGCCGAGGGCGTGCCGGCATTCCAGGCGCCGCATCGCACCTTCGAGGGCAACAGGCCAAGCAACACGATCCTGGCCTCGCGCCTTACTCCGTACTCGCTTGGCAGCCTGATCGCGCTGTACGAGCACAAGGTCTTCGTGCAGGGCGCCATCTGGCGCATAAACTCTTTCGATCAATGGGGGGTAGAGTTAGGCAAGGCCCTGGCTCTCCGCATCATCCCCGAGCTTGAGTCGTCCGGCCCACCGAAGCCGGCGCACGACAGCTCGACCAATGCGCTGATCGAGCGGTATCGAGCCGGCAGGACCTCGACCGTCTGACACGAGTTGGCCGGTTCTTCTGAAGTTCACCGGCTGACCGGATTCCGCGGTCTTGATACCATGCTCCAGGTACTCAAATCGATCAAAAGGGGAACATCATGCATTACATTTCACGCGCCGTGCTTGTGCTCGGCCTGGCAGCGAGCGCCGGCGTGGCGGGTGCGGGCGGCGTTATGGGCGCCGCCAAGACAGCGGGCAGTTTTCAGGTTCGGGTTGCTCTGGCTCCCTCCGTCATACCGTATGACAGCTCGGCGATTCTCGGAGCGATGACCACGCCGGGCGCAATGTGCTCGGCAAAGGTAACCTACGCGAACGGCAAGGTGCCGGCGAGCTTCGCGCACTATGTCAAGAAGCAATTCAAGGCGCCGGCCAACGGTGTTGTGCGGTGGGTATGGCACGAGAAGTCGTTGAACAAGAAGGGCAAGGCCGCCGTCACCTGTACGTTCAAAGGTAAAACCGTGACCGCCGGCGCCACGTTCAAGATCACCACGACCAACGGCTAATCTCGCGGGCTACGCAGCCGGGCGCCGCCGAAAGAGGGCCGGGCGTGGACCGCGGTCCACGCCGAAATACGAACGTCGATTCGTCCGGGGCAATCACGTGTACCGCAACCGCGACGCGCGTGCTCTTGCCTCGTCGCGCGGATTCTGGTGCTGCCCGCCCATAAGGAGCCGATGAAGCCGCATCGCCGGCGCGCCATCATGGCGGAAGCCGTCACGCGGCTTCTGCTACGCGGGCGAAGAGGTCGACGCAGGTAGTGCATGCCCGTGCCGCCGTATTGCCAAAGTGGGTAATCCGCGGCTGGGCGAAGGCCGATGCCGCGCAAAATAGGCACGGCGCCCTGCTCGCGTTGCAAGCCTTCCCGTTTGCCTGCACCGGTGTCCATGCGCCAAGAACGTGACCGAAGCGCCGGGCGCGGTCCTCGGCAATGCGCTGATGTGCTTCCAGGTCCATTTCGTCGCGTCTCCTTCGTCTCCTCGACACCGCCCAGCGGCGGCACACACCCAGTATGATGTGCAATGTGGGCGCCGCGAACCGGAAAAGGGCGTGCTGCGTCTCCGTCCTAAGGCGGAGATGTCCTGGCGGCCTTCGCATCGAGCGGCGACCGATTACCCACTATCAAGGCCGGGCCACGGGCCGGCCAAGCGTCTGTAGAGAACGGAGTACCAGGGTGCCACGAGGAATCCTCGAACGTTTGCGTGATGGCATTGTGCTCGGCGATGGCGGCTATTTGCTGGAGCTGGAAAAGCGCGGCTACGTGCGGGCCGGCCCGTTCACGCCCGAGGCCGTGCTGGAGCACCCCAGCGCGCTTATCGAGCTACACCGAGAGTTTCTGAATGCCGGCGCCGAAGTGCTGCAGGCGCTTACGTTCTATGCCAGCGAGGATAAGCTGGCGACGGCGGGCCTCGCCGGCAAAGGCGACGAGATCAACCGGCAAGCGGTGCGCCTGGCGCGGCAGGTTGCCAATGAGGGCGACGCGCTGGTGGCGGGCAACCTTTGCCTGACCTGGGCATACGACCCCACCGACCCCAGCTCGCCGAAACGCACGCGCGAGCTACTCGAGAAGCAGGTGCGCGTGCAGCTGGACGAGGGCGTCGACTTCTTTATCGGCGAGACCTTCGTATGGCTGGGCGAGGCGCTGATAGCCCTTGAGGTAGCGCGGGAGAGCGGTTTGCCTTCCCTGATCACCATGGGCTTCGAGACGGTCCCCGTATCGCGGGAGGGCGATTCGCCCGCCGAATGCGCGCGGAAGCTGGAGGCGGCCGGCGCCGACATTGTGGGAATAAACTGTCTGCGCAACCCACAATACGCATTACCGCTGATCGAGGAAATTCGCACGGCAGTCTCTTGCTTTACCGCCTGCCAGCCGGTGGCGTACCATACACCGCCCGAGCAGCCGAACTTCACCGCCCTGCCCGAGTTCCCTACCGGCTTGACACCGCTGCAGCTATCCAGGCGGGAGATGGGCGACTATGCGTTAAAGGCGCGCGACCTCGGCGTGAACTATATCGGTTCCTGCTGCGGATCGGTGGCCGAACACGTGCGCGAGATGGCCCGCGTGCTTGGGAAGCTCCCGGAAGATAACCGGCCCTGGCGGGTCGATTACGGGAAGCCCATGTCGGCCTATGAGATCCACAAGCATGGACTTGAGGGTCAGGCATGAGCGGGCCCGCCGCGCAGGAATTCGAATACATCGTAATCGGCCTCGGCGGCCTGGGCAGCGGCGCCGTCTACTGGCTGGCGCGGCGCGCGGGCGCGTCCGTGCTTGGGCTCGAGCAGTATGCGTTTGGGCACGAGAAGGGCGCGTCGGAGGACCACTCGCGCATCATCCGCCTCTCTTACGATCAGCAGGTGTACGCCGATCTGGCGCGAGAAAGCTATGTGGCCTGGCGCGAGGTCGCGCGCGAAGCGGGCGAGGAGCTGCTGGTGATCAGCGGCGGCCTCGACCTCTTTCCCGAGGGCGGCATCGTTTCCCCCGCCAACCACATCGCCGGACTGACCAACCTGGGCATCCCGTTCGAGGTGCTCGACGCGGCGCGGATCATGCGCCGCTACCCACAGTTCACCCTGGACGAGGGGACGGTCGGCATATTTCAGGATCAAGGCGGTATCGCGCCCGCCGGCAAATGCATGAGAGCGCATCTCAGGCTGGCCCGGCAACACGGCGCGACCCTGCTCGAGAATACCCCGGTGACCAGCATCGAGCCGTTCACGGACGGCGTCACCGTGGTCACGCCCGGCGCTACCTACCGCTGCCGCCGCCTGATAGTGACCGCCGACGCCTGGACGAATCAACTGCTGGCGCCGCTTGGCGCCGCGTTGCCCCTCACCTGGACGCAGGAGCAGGTGACGTACTATGCCGCGCCCGCGCTGCGCGAATTCCAGCCCGACCGCTTCCCCGCCTGGATCTGGTACGACAACCCCTGCTTTTACGGCGTGCCCGTCTACGGCGAGGAGCGCGGCGTAAAAGTAGCGCAGGACATCGGGGGACGCGAGGTAACGCCCGACACGCGGACCTTTGAACCCAATGGGGAAACCCTGGCGCGCGTCGGCTCATTCATGCGCAAGCACATGCCGATGGCTATTGGGCCCGCGATAGTGACGAAGACCTGTATGTACACCCTGACGCCGGATCGCAATTTCGTCGTCGATACCCTGCCGGCCTATCCGCAAATCTCGCTTGGGCTGGGGGCCGGGCACGGCTTCAAGTTCGCCTCGATCATTGGCCGCGTGCTGAGCGACCTGGCGGTGGATGGCGAGACGAAGTACGACGTAGGCGCGTTCGCGGTCGACCGTCCGATCCTTACCATGGCGGACCCGCCGCGCGCGTTCGAGGAGTACCTGGCAAAGAACAAGCTGCCAGTATCGGTATGACGAATAACCAGCAGGGCGCGGGCGATGAGCGGCATGCGTCCGGGAGGGAACGGCGCGTGGAACGCGAGCATGGCGCGGTGCCGGAAGGCTATCAGGCCCTCCTTGGCGACCTTAAGGAGCGCATCCGATCCGCCCAGATTCGCGCCGCGCTCTCGGTCAACCGGGAGCTTGTGCTGCTGTATTGGCAGATTGGGCGGTCCATTCAGGAGCGTCAGGAGACGCACGGCTGGGGCACTCAGGTGATCGATCGGCTTTCCTCGGATCTGCGCCATGCTTTCCCGACATGAAGGGATTTTCGCCACGCAACCTCCGCTACATGCGCGCGTTCGCCGCGAGTTACCCAGATCCAGACTTTTTGCAGCAGGTTGCTGCCAATTTACCCTGGGGCCACACAATGCGGCTGCTCGACACAGTCTCCGATACGACTGAGCGCGAATGGTACATGCGGCAGGCGATAGAGCACGGCTGGAATCGTGCTATCCTGGCCCACCAGATCGAAGCCAGGCTCTATGCGCGGCAGGGGCGGTCCCAGACCAATTTCACGCGTACACTGCCCGCGCCACAAGCCTGGCAGGTGCTCAAGGATCCCTACAACTTCGACTTCCTTACGCTTGGCGAGGAGGCACGGGAACGCGACCTGGAGCGTGGGCTTGTGGCGCACATCCAGCAGTTCCTTCTGGAGTTGGGCGTTGGCTTCGCCTACGTCGGCAGCCAGTACCACCTTGAGGTCGGCGGGCAGGACTTCTACCTCGATCTGCTCTTTTACCATCTGAAATTACGCTGCTATGTGGTCCTGGATCTCAAGATGACTGACTTCCGGCCCGAGGATGCCGGGAAGATGAACTTCTACCTGTCGGCAGTCGATGACCTGTTGCGCCGCCCAGGCGACCAACCCACCATCGGGCTGATCCTGTGCAAGGGCCGGGACAAGGTCGTAGCGGAGTACGCGCTGCGTGACATGAGTAAGCCGATCGGGGTCTCTGCCTACCAACTCATGGCAGCACTGCCAGAGCAACTGCGGGGGAGCCTGCCCACGATCGAGGAGCTGGAAGCGACGTTGAGCGACGCGGATGCGGAGCGGTGAGCAGCCAGGCGCGATCACACAGCCATCGCGCGTGCGCTGCGTCCCCGCTCAGAGTGCTGTCTCCTCAGGCATGCCGTCGACCGTATTGCGGGAGTTGAGTGACCTACGTTTTCGTGGATTTTCTATTCCATGCATTGCAATGCCCTTCGGGGCTCTTGCGCCGCCCGTTCGCGTGGGAGCATGCTGTACTCGCGAATGAAGAACGGAGCATGGCTGTGGCAGATTGCCGGCCTGATGTAGCC